>JAHDBT010000015.1:0-26452 GCA_020630215.1 Bacteroidota bacterium | reverse complement strand
TCAGCATAAAAAAAATCTTAAATTTTAATTCTTAAATTCTAAATTTTCAATGCATTCCTTCCTAACGTCAGCATAAAAAAATCAAAAATCGCCTATCAAGAATCAAGAATCAAAAATCCCCCTCCTTAGTGATCAAAGTCCACTACTAATTCCTCGGTTTTGGGAAGCGATTGGCAGCACAAAATAAATCCTTCTGCTTTTTCATTATCGCTTAACGAATGATCGTTTGCCATTGTTACTGCTCCTTTGCTCAGTAAGGCTCGGCAGGTAGAACAAACGCCAGCTTCGCACATAAAAGGGGCATCTAGGCCGGCATCTAAACAGGCTTCTAAAACGGTAGTTTGGGGTGGAATTGCTATTTGGTGTGTTTCGCCTTCTAGTATTACTGTGGCAGTAACTCCATTTGTTTTTGTTGTGCTAGTACTCGTGTTCGTACTCGCAGCGGTAAAATTATTGTCTTTTTGAACATGCGTTTTGGTAGCCGAAGCAGGCTGTTTGCTCATGTCAAAATATTCAATAATAATTTGCGAAGTGTTTACTTTTAGTTGGTCTTTCAAACCCGTTTCTACTGCTTGCATCATAGGAGTTGGCCCACATATAAAATGTTCTCCTTTGGCATATGTTTTTTCGTGTTTGGTGTTGATTAATTTCGCATAATCTGCTGCTTGAAAAATGCCCTTGTGGCTTGTACGAGTAGAGTTGGACGCATCATCAATAAGGTGGTGGATTTTAAATCGGCCAGCGTATTTTTTTTCTAGTTCTTCTAGTTCTCGCAAATAAATTACTTGCTCCCAATTTTGGTTGGCATAAACTAAAACCACCTGGGCATCGGGTTTTTTGTGAAGCAATGTTTTGGCAATTGCAATTAATGGAGTAATGCCGCTGCCGCCTGCATACAAAAAATAATTGTTGGTGCCGTTGCCCATTCTAGGGGTAAAAGTGCCAAGCGGAGAAAAGACATCCAATGTTTGCCCAGCTTTTAAATTATCGACTAAATGCCCTGATAATGCGCCGCCAACTTTGCGTTTAATGGCAATCCTAAAATAATCGTCGGTTAATGGACTGCTAGAAAGGGAGTAGGAGCGCAAGAGGGTTTGTCCTGCTACATTTTCCTTTAGGGTAATGTATTGCCCAGCTACATATCCGTAAGCATTTTTTAGTGAACTCGGAATTTCAAAATATACCGAAATTGCATCGGGGGTTTGCTTTACCACTTTTTGGATGCGTAAACTATTAAAACTAGGCGTTGTGTTAGTATTTGTTGTTTTTCCTTTGTCTTTCCCTTTTAAAAAATCGAATAAGCCCATAAATTTATTTTTTTGGTAGAAAGATTTTTAAATCGGTTTGTAAAAAAAGTACCTTGTATTTAATACTTCCTAAGAATGATTTGGTTGCACGGTCAATTTATTCAGTAATAAGCTGACAGTCGCACAAAGTAACAGAATATAAATAACGATTCAAAAAGAAATAGGTTCAAATAAAAGGGAGGAAGTGGTAGGCGGTAAAATTGTGTATCTTTGTGGCTACTTATTAACTAAAATAAATGTTGTGGGACCAGATCCGAAAATACTGTTACAAATTGTAAAAATGAAGATGCCTTTTGGTAAATATAAGGGGCGTTTACTTTGCGACTTACCAATTTCTTATCTCGAATGGTTTAAGCGAAAAGACGGTTTCCCGAAGGGAAAATTAGGGGTGTTGATGGAAACCGTTTATGAAATAAAGTTAAACGGATTAGAGGATTTACTTGTGCCTTTAAAGAAGATGTAGGGTTTGGGCTAAGTTGTATAGGTAGTTTCTTACATTTACACTTAATGGTAAATTGTTAAATGACTAAATTGCTTTTGCCTGCTAACGTCGAGGTATTACAACGTTTTAATGGGCATATGCTATCAAAGTTATTACTGTTGGGGGCTACAATATCAAGATGGCTTAGGCTGCAACTTTAGGAATGGTAAAATAAAAAGTAGTGCCATTACCTGGTTGCGACTCGAACCAGATTTTGCCATTGTGTTGTTCTACAATTCGTTTGCAAATGGCTAATCCCATGCCATTGCCATGGTATTTATTTCGTGGGTTAAGTCGTTGAAAAATTTTAAATACTTTATTTTGGTAAGCATCTTCCATTCCAATGCCATTGTCTTTTACGGCAAATAAAAAATGTTCTTTTTCTTCATTACTGCTAATGGTTACAACAGGTTTGCTATTGGCTTTAAATTTAATAGCATTGGTAATTAGGTTTTGAAACAAGTAGCGTATTTGCACTTCATTGGCTTCTACTTCGGGTAATTCATTATTTACAACAATTGTTGCATTGTTTTGTGTTATATAATTATTTAATTGTGTTTGCACTTTTTTAATGGTAGAACCTAAATCAATGCGTTGGTCATTTTTTTCTTTATTTAATTGAGTGTATTCTAATAGTTCTTCTATTAATTTATTGGCTCTTAGCGACCCTTCTACGGCAAAGTCAATAAACTCATTTGCTTCTTTATCCAGTTGGTCTTGGTATTTTCTTTTAATTAATTGCGTATACCCTGCAATCATGCGTAGGGGTTCTTTTAAGTCGTGCGAGGCGATGTAGGTAAACTGTGCAATATCGGCATTGCTACGTTGTAATTCTTGTGTACGTTGCTGTACTTTTTGTTCTAAGTTACTATTGGCTTCTAGTAGTGCTTTTTCTGCAATTTTACGTTCGGTAATATCGGTTACGGCAATGGTAAATAATTTACGGTTGTCAATATCTGTTTCGGTAATTTTAATTTCGATAGGAAACTGGCTTTTATTTCTACGTTTGGCCATTAATTCAAAACGTTTATTAAGGAGCGCTTTAAATCCTTGGGTTTGGTAAATTTCGTAAATATCCTTTTTGCTTGTATCGCAGTGTTCTTTTAGGAGCATAAAAAAATCACGTCCTAGTAATCGTTCCTTTTTGTATAGCCACATTTGTTCTGCTTCGTGGTTTAGCATCACTATTTTATTATTAGCATCAATGGTAATAATGCCTTCGGCAACAGTATTTAATACCGAGTTCATTAATTTTTGAGAATTTAGGAGTTTGTTTTTTTCGTCTTCTATTTTGCGGGTCATAGGACGAAAGATGAAGAAAATTTCTAGGAGCAGTACTAGGAAGGTAATGCCTAAAACGAGCCATTCGAGCCATTGCAAGTTTTTTAAATTATCTTTACTTGTTGCTTCATAGGTATTAAGGATTTCGGTGAGGGAGCTTTGTAAACTGCCTGCGGCCATTTGTTGTATATTGGCTAAATGGGGGCTTTGAATATTTAGTTTTGCTTTGGGGGTATTGAGTAGGTTAATGGCTTCTTTGCGGAAATAATCTAATTTTACATCTACATTATGTGGGGCAGAAAAATACATTTGTATAATATCACTATTGTCGCTAATACCCGACAAAGCAAGTTCATTTTGTTCGTTGCTTAGTTCTTGGTAATTATCGTGTAATTGTTGTATTGCATCAAACATTTGCTTTTGTAAAGCACCATATTTGTTAGTACTTGGACTATTGGCTAGCTGTAGTCCTAGGTAAGCAATTTGTTGTGTTAGTATTTTTTGCTCACTTGCCAACTTTACCGTTGTGGCACTACCTTCCTCTGCTTTCAGCGAGTTGCGTAGCATAAAGTAAGCAATTACCGACAGTAAAGCAATAATACTGAGTGCAAGCAAATACTTAAAGGTGTAATAATTATGGGTTTTTGTTTCAGCCATAATATCTAAATAATACAATGCAAGCGGAGGTAAGCTATGCTTGTATACGCATAGACATACCTAACCTATAGGCATTAATGAATTAATAAATTACGGGATAATAAGTAATAGCTTGGAATGTACAAATGGGTAATGTAGCATACTCGTGTGCATAGTTTGGTTTGCAGCAGGAGCATCGTTAGGTCGCTTAAAATATTTATGTTTAGGGTATAACAATAACCTTGCTAGTTTTTTAGCTTATTACTATTTTGGGTAAAAAATAGTAAATGGCATTGTTTTATTTTGATGCGGTAGGAGTAATTGAATAGGAGCGAGAACAAACCAAAGATAACAAATAAAAAGTAGAAAAAGAAATTTTTTTTATTGCATGTTGTTATTTTCTTACTTGTAAGTATTTGAAAAGTAAGTGAAGTTGCTTGCGAAAAAAAGGAGAGATATAAATATAATATCTTATTTTAATTTAAAAGTGCTTTCGTTTATCATCAAAATAAAACCTTCAAACATAAAGTCGATAAGGGTTCGTTTTGCGCTGCGCTCGTTACAGTTGTTTAATTGCATAAAATGAGCAATAGATATTTGTTGATGCTCTTTTAGGTAGTCGATTAGCTTTTTTTTGAGTGTGCCATACTGTGTGTTTCTATGCAAGTTATTTAAATCTCCCTTTTGTAATACTGCGTTTACCATTTCATTAGGCACTATACAAGAATCTCCTACACGTACATAAATTTTTTGGGTACCATTTTTTTTAATGGCATAATGCGGTTTGTGTGTACTTTCTGCAACTTGTGTAATTAAAATAGTTTTGCCATACATTTCGTACAGGTCGTATTCAAGAGAAATGCTAGGACTACAATATTTACTAGCAGCCTTGTCTAATTCATATTTTTCCTCGTTGGGATCGATGCCAACAATATGTCCATGGTCACCAATTCCTACTACAATATTTCCTCCTCTACTGTTTGCAAATGCAACAATAGAACGAGCAATTTTAGGAGCAGAGGTAATACTTTGCTTAAAGTCTAAATTAGGGCCTTCACCCTGCGCTATCCATTTTTGGATGATATTGCGATGGTACATCTCTTTTGTTTTTAATTGTATGGAGCAAGTTGCTATTATTCCTCATCATACTCCAACTCATCATTTAACATATTAAAGGCCCCTCTTAGTTCATTAAGAGAGTGATGATCTGCTATTTGTTGTGCAATTGTTATGCCTTTTTCATAACTATCGAGTGCATCGTCATACAATTCGAGCTTTTCCTGAAGTTTGCCTAAGTGATAATAGGTGCCAACATAGGACGGGTTTGTTTGTGTGAGGGCTGTAAATATCGTTAATGCTTCTTCATCCTCGTGTAGCTTAAGATGTTCGAGTGCCATTGCATAATGCAAGAAAGGATCGTTAGGCTGTTCTTTTAAAAATGTTTTTAATTGTTCTAAACGGGAGCTGCTCATATTTTTAATTGTCTATAGTAGAGATAATAAACCCTTCCAAGCTTTTACCAGGAAGGGCTGAACCAAATTAAACATTTGGGAAATTTGGAAAAGCAAAAGTAAACAATTTTAAACAAGTTTATCTGCTTGTTCAATTATATTTTAGGTGTTAGCCATGACTAAACGAGTGTAAACAAGCATATATTGCAAAAAACCACCAATACACAAGTAAAAATGCTTGTTTATTGGCGGTTAGTTATTGGTATTTTAATAAGTGAAATTGGGGAGGTTATTTTTTCTCATTCATTAAGCACCTATAGAAAGCAAATAGTGCGTTTTTTAGGAATGTTTGGTTTCTCTTTATTGCTTGCTAAAAGCGCTGTTTAAATTATCGGCAACCTGATGTGCTAGCTCTGGAGCATCACTTGTATGGCAAGAGTACTGTGTAGATAGCTCGACATTGGTAAATAATTTGGCAATATCAAAGTTTAAATTGATGCCATTGTTAGTTGCATCTAATTCGCTATGTAACATTACTTGCACCTCTCTTAGTAAATCATCTGTTCCTAGGTGAAATTCCATATTTGCATCTGGCGTGCCATCTGCGTCTGTAAAATGTAAAAAAAATCATTTAACAATTTTCCGTAGGAAAATTATAACCGTCAGCAGGCAAACTTCATCATTCGGTGTTCAATATTCAAAAAAAATTTTAAAGGAATGCTGAATAGTAACGTTTATGCTTGTTTTGTTGATTTTATAATTTTGAGTGAGCGTATATATGTTTACATGAATAAACAAACGTTAACAATACTGTTTAGGTTGCTTATAATATAGTAGGCTAATAATGTTGGGTGTTGTTGTATTATTGGGTATATTTATGCTTTAAAAAATAACTTAAAAAGACTTATAAAAATGGCATTCATCGCAATATACATTACCAATCCCAACACCGAAACTGCACAAAAAATAGTACAGCATTTACTAGAAAAAAAGCTAGTAGCCTGTGCTAATATTTTTCCTATTAAAAGTGCTTATTGGTGGGAAGGAGCTATTGCAACAGAAGGGGAGGTCGTGTGTTTGGTAAAATCTCGTCCCGAATTATGGGAAGCCATTCAAGCGGCCGTTACCGCTATACATCCCTACACCGTTCCCTGCATTATGAAATACGAGGTAGCCGCCAATGCTGCTTATGAAGATTGGATTAGGGCAGAAACATTGGATAAAAAAGAAAGCAAAGATTAAGTAGTACAAAGCCATCCTTCTACTTTAGCGAAGCGTACTTTCTACTAATTAATATAATAATCTCCGTCTGTTTTTCCATAAAGCGGCAATATCCAACCTACTCTTATGCCAAACAATAAGTCGGTACGAGTGCCAGATGGGATCACATTGGTATCGTAAAAATAAGCTCGTTGATTGGTGGTAAATGCTTGGGTAAATTCGGCTCCAATATAAAAGTTGAGGAGTTTGCGTTTGTCTAAATGTATATAGCCTATAAATTCGGTAAGGGATGGTCCGCTAGTTAATCGGTCGTATCCTTTTTTATATTCCCCTTCTAATGGTGGTACTTTGTCTTCCTTAATTTGGATGTGTAGTTTGTGTTGTAAAAAACCTAATCCGCCCATTACCAACAATCCCGAGTTAAGATTTTTGGGATTAAAAGCAATTATCTTTCCCATTTTTGCTGTAACGTGAAATCCCCGTTGCGAAAAACTCAAATCGGCAGCATAACCCTGCGTATCGAAAATAATACCTTGGTTGTTAGCAATATTTCCAGCAAGCGAATCAATGCGAAGGTATTTGCCAAAGAGGTAATGCCCGTCAACACCCCATACCCAATTGTTGCTTGTTTTTTTTAGGATGCCGCCACCTATACTAGAGTTAAAGCCGTAGCGGTCGGCTAGGTCGGCACCGGGTAATTGTGCAGCATAATCTACCATTACCAAAGTGGCACTTATCTTTTCTTCTCCTAGTGGCTGACTTAGCTTTTGTGCTTGTACTATACTTAGTGGCAAGGCAAATAAAGCGAGTAAAACAATTACTTTTAGGTATGTTTGTTTCATGGTATAAAGTAGTGTTGGTTATCTAGTTTTAAATTTTATTTTCTATCCACAGCAATGCAATACTAGTTAAAAAAGCTAAGTAAAACCACATTAGCGGTAAGTTTTTGTAATTTTTGCTAGTAGTGTGTTGCTTGTTAATTGTTGCTTGATTTGTATGATTATTGGCATTTAAATAACGTTGTGTTTGGCTTATCCGTTTGCTACTGTTAATGCATTCCCAGTTTTTTTCGTCAAAAACGTAAAAGGTATACGGCTGTTTTTCTTCCGAACAGCTTAGTTGATGCCATCCTGTTGCTGTTGGCCAAAACCTACTTTCGTAAGCCGCTTGTTTGGGGTTTGCTGCCAAAGGAAGTGTTATTTCGGTTTTATTATTGAGGTTTAACCAATTTATTTCAACATTGTTTTTGTCGGCATTACCCAACCATTGCACCTTTACAGGCTGATGCACATAAGGCAAAGTTGGTTCCATGCGCCAATTATTACTAGGGGCGTAGTTGGTAAGTAAACTTTGTAGACTATGCTGCCAGAAATCACTATAAGCTGTTTTATTGCCTGTTAGCACCCATAGTTGGCTTTTTCGCACCAAACTTACGCCTAATTTTCCTAGCCCCTGGTATTTGTAAGCTGCCAAGCTTTTGCCACTAGGCGTATCAATAAACGATTGTACACCAAAACGCTTGGTATTAATAACAAATTTGCTGGGTTCTATAGCAATACTAAGGGAACCGCCTTGCCATTGTGGGCTTATTTTTTTGGTAGAACTGCTATTGCGTTCATAACTAAACTGTTTGATTAGGGCATTGTCTTTTGGTGGAGATAGCAAAAACTCGTCTGTTAACAATACCAACACACTCATCCCATTTTGGCGCATTGTTTTTGCTAGTGCTGCTTGTTCGGCGGAGGAAAGGCGGTATAGGCTACTTTGGGTAATAATGAGTAATTGGTATTGCCGAAAGAGGCTTTGGTTTAAGGCATTTATATCAGAACTTGGCATGTTTAAAAATTCCGTTTTATGCTTGTCTTTGCTAATAGTGTTTTGTATGGTTACGCCATAATTTTGCTTGGCTAACCAGTTCTTTAAAAACTTTAACTCAAATACTGGTTGACTACTGATTATCAGTATTTTATCTTTGTCTGTTTGGTAAGCTGTAAAAGGAATTGCTTTGTCCGTTTTATTACTTAGGTCTTCCACTTGAAATACCCATTTCCCCGCTTGTTTGATTTTAGTTTTTAGGGTAAACGGCACTAAGCCTTTTTGTTTAATTGTGATAGAATCAATAAGTCCTGCTGCTCCATTTAGCCGCAATTTTATTGTTTCGTTTGGGTTATTTATATTGGTATTTCGATAAGTACCTTGCACTACTAATTCATCACCTACCTGTAGATGTCGTTGCCAATTAAGGGCACTTATTCCTTGTGGAGGAGGATTAAGATGTGCCTCAACCTTAAAATTATGGAGTAAGTGCAAATCCTTTTGTGGCAGTCCATTTCCTAGTAATTGTATACGGGCAATATTTTTATCTGTGCTAAGTGCTGCTAGGTTTGGAATGGTTTTAATTGTTTTGTTTTTTAGGCGAATGCGAGTATCGTTAAAGGCGTAAATAGGGGTATTATCAGGCAAATTTTTTAGTACATTTGTTAGAGTGTCGGGGTGAGGGGCGGAGGTCAATAATACGATTTCGTGTGTAGGCGTGTAGTAGCTTGTTTGTGGCTGTAAACCTAGTAACACTAAGGAAACAACTGCTAGGCTATGTAGTATCAATTGTAATACTTTGCGCCAAGTATTTTTAGGTGATTTAAAGGTGTAAAACCAGCCGACTAGCAATAGCAATGCCCCTAGCAATAAAATGCCCGTTATTTGCCATTGTGGATGGGGGAAATGTAAGGTTTGTAGGAGTTTCATCGTTGTTAAAAGTCTGTTTTTATACTACCTAATTTAGGGCTTGTTTGTAGAGAAAATTCATGAATTTTCTCCACGAATGGGTATCGCAATTACAGAACTAAGTCTAGGGAGATTTGTTCTGGAAATAGGCTGCTCAATTATACAAGTATTCATAGTAAACCCGTGTTAATTTTTGTTTGCCTAATTGTTGTTTTTGCTGTTGTTGTAATTCCTGTTGAGGAATCATTTTCCAAAAGGCTTTTTGGATAGTAGGCATACAATTGTAACAAAGCGTATTTTGCTCTTTGTACTGTTTAATGAAATAACGTAATTTGCTCAATGCCAGTAAATAATTGCCTTGTTGTTCGAGTGTTGCTTTAGATAATTCTTGACCTGCATTTTCTAGCATTTGTAAGTCGGAGTTATTTAAAACGGGCTTGTTTTGTTGTTGTATTTTTTCCATTAAAGCAAGTGCTGTTCTGCAATTTTTATAGGGTAAAACACGGTTTTGCGAACGCACTAATTGCAAGTCCTTCACCTTATCTATTTCTTCCCCTTTATACCGTTTTTTCTCAGGATTTAAAGGAGGTGGATCGAAGCCTACTTTATGCACATAAACACGAGATTTTTGTTGTACTTCTTTAATAATTTTTAGGGCTTTGTATTCGTAGGGTAAGGCTTTGGGTAAATCTCCTAAACGTAGGTGTAATTCTGCATCCCACATTTCCTTCATAGCAGCTTTTAGTTGGGCTTTAATTCCTTCACTAAAAAAGGTGGCTGCTTCATCAATATCATGCATATGCATATAATTTTGGAGCATTGCAGAAGGGCCAGGTTTTAAAGCTTCCCCTGCAAGCGGATTAGGCGTGCCACCATGATCGTGTCCGTGGTCATCTGTTGCATGGTCGTGTTCTGTTGCATGGTCATGATCGTGTTCTGCTTCGGCTGGATGTTCGTGTGCATGATCATGGTCATGGTCATGGTCTGGATGATTACAAGCTACTTTGTTTGTGTCCTGTTTGGTTGTTAAGATGTGGTGTGGGTGATCGTGTTCTGCTGTATGGTCGTGCTCGTGTTCTGCTGTATGGTCGTGCTTGTGTTCTGCTGTATGGTCGTGCTTGTGTTCTGCTGCATGGTCGTGCTTGTGTTCTGCTGTATGGTCGTGATTGTGTTCTGCTGTATGGTTGTGATTGTGTTCTGCTGTATGGTCATGTTCATGATGTTTATGGTCGTGTTCGTCCTTATGTGCATGATCATGATTGTGATCTGGATGATTGCAGGCTACTTTATTGCTATCTTTTTTACTAGGGGTGGGTAGTGCCTGTTTGGTTTTGTTTTCTTTAGGAGGTTTTGTTTTTTCTTGGTATTTGCTGTGGTCGTGACCGTGATGATCGTCATGTCCATGATGTCCGCCCCCTGCATCGCTTTCAAACTCTTCCCCTAGGAATTTACCATAACGCAAACGCAAAATTTTCTGGTCGGTTCCTAATGCATTGGCTCGTTCCATAAATTCCTGCCTACTTATTTTACTTTTATCCTTTAACAGTTGTTCCGTATCATTAATAATTTGGCGTTGACTACGAATATCACTAGACATACTCTTAATTGCCATTCCGCTGCTTTCCAACTCGGCTTGTTGGGTCGTATCTGCGATACTAACAAGTAGTATATCCGATTTTGCGAGTTGTGCTTGTGGTGTTTTATTATCTAGGGCGGCTACATAAAAATAGACCTCATTACCAGGAGCAACTTCGAGTGCTTTTAAATCTATTTGTTTGCTCAATTTTTGTAGCAGTGTACCTTGGCTTTGTCGCTTATCAAAAGGTATTTTTTGTTCCCTAAATTTCACCGATTCTCCTTCGCCTGCGCTAACTGTTGCCATAATATAGGCATCGGTAATACCATAATCATCGCTCACATTGGTCTGAAGGTCTATCTTTGAGTTTAACATTAAGTCTAGCTCTACATATCCTTCTGGTTCAGTTATTTGTACAAGCGGTTTTTGGTCAGGAATAACATCAATTTTAAAGTAGTTGCTAGTAAAAGCTGCTTGTTCAAAAGGCACGGCTTTAAGGTGATAATAGCTTGGTTTGCTAATATTTGTACTAGCACTGTAAACGCCCGATGCTTGTTTTTGTAGCGGAATTGCTTCTTTTTCTCCTAAGTATAAAGTTGCTTTTTTTATAGGTTGGTTAAATTGTATTTGCCAATTTAGCTTGCTATTTTCTATCACCTTTACATTGGCTAATGCTTGTTGTTGTTCGGGTTTTTGGGTATAGGCAGGTGCTTGTATATGTAGAGCAGCTTTGGTAATAGCAAGCGGTTTTAACTTATTGATTTTGTTAGTGTTAGCGGTACTGTCTAAAATAGTTAGTTTAGGTACTTCAAAAGTAGGTTCCTCAAGGGTATTTGGTTGTCCTAATTGAATTTGTGCTAGGCATAAACTGGCAACTCCACAAAATAAAAGCAAGAACAAAGCTTTACGAAAAGAAACAGGAATAACAGCATCGGATACAATGTTGGGAAAGGTGTTTAACAGTCGGTTGACTTGTAGTTGTTCTAGTAAGTTTAAATCTTTGGTTTCTTTCAACAACAAACCAGTACTCGATTGTAAATTAGGAAACTCTTGATCTAAATGGGCAATTGTTTTGTTCAAAGGTGTTTGAAATGTTTTATTTACAAATAACTGATAAAGAGTAAATAAGATACTTGTTGTTAAACCAATACTTAAATTTATAGCACTTGAACCAATGCTAAACAATTGCAACAAAGAAGCGGTTAGCAAACCTAGGGCTAGTCCATACATACTGTACTTTAGCACTTGTTTGCTCACCCATTTCCCACGTATTTTTTTTAGGACTTGTATGGCAGCTTGTTGATTCATTTGGCTAAAAATACAGAAGTTATTAATAGCGTTCAAATCCTTGGGAAGATTTAAGGAAAATTAAGGATTTTAAGATTGGGTAATCAATGTGTTATAATTAGCATGTCAAGCGACACGGGCTTTAGTATAAACTACTTTTAGGGCTTAGGTAAGCATGTCGTAAAAAGGTAAGTTATTTTTAAAAAATCCCCCCATTCCATCAACTTTATCCTAAAAAGCACGTTATTTGTAGGTAATTACCAAAATCATTGATTTGAAGCATCTTGCATATCTAAATAAATACTTTTATAAATACCGTTTTCGTTTTGCGCTAGGACTCATCTTTGTCCTTTTATCCAATATTTTTGGGGTATTGCCGCCTAGGGTTATTCGCTATGCGTTTGACTTGGTAAAGGAGAATATTGCCTATTATCACCTATACAAAGATTTTGAAATTCAAGGAGCCTTATACAAAGTTTTTAGCAGTACCTTAATTTTCTTTGGGGTAGCTATGCTAGGGCTTGCGTTAATACGAGGACTCTTTATGTTTATGATGCGGCAAACGCTTATTGTAATGTCGCGCCTTATTGAGTTTGATTTGCGGAACGATATGTATGCTCATTACCAAAAACTCAGCACCGCCTTTTACAAACGGCATCGTACAGGCGATTTAATGTCGAGAATTGCAGCTGATGTAGGGCATGTGCGGATGTACTTAGGACCTGCCATTATGTACAGCATCAATTTGGTAACGCTTATTGTAATTGTGGTTGGTTCTATGATTCAGGTAAATGCCGAACTTACCTTTTATGTCCTCATTCCATTGCCTTTATTGGCCATTTCTATTTATTATGTTAACCGCATTATCCATAAACGCAGCGAAGCCATTCAGGAGCAATTGTCAAGTATTACCAGCATTGCCCAAGAGTCGTTTTCAGGAATTCGAGTGTTAAAAGCTTATACACAAGAAACAAGCACCAATCGGTTTTTTGAGCAAGAAAGCGAAAATTATAAGGAGAAGTCGATGGGTTTAGTAAAAGTGCAAGCATTGTTTTTTCCTTTGATGTTGTTATTGGTTGGTGCAAGTACTATTCTAACCATTTACCTCGGCGGCATGAAAGTAATTAGCGGCGAAATTTCGGCTGGTAATATTGCCGAATTTGTGGTGTATGTAAATATGCTTACCTGGCCCGTTACCTCTATCGGATGGGTGGCTGCAATTATACAACGGGCATCCGCTTCCCAAAAACGCATCAACGAGTTTTTGCAAGAAGAAGCCGATATTGTTTCTGCAACAGATAAACCAACTCAATTGGCAGGGCAAATTACTTTTAATAAAGTAAGTTTTGTTTATCCCGATACAGGTATTAAAGCTTTAAACGATGTAAGTTTTGAGTTGCAGCCAGGACAAAAAATGGCGATTATTGGTCGTACAGGTTCAGGTAAAAGCACGATTGCCGATTTGCTAGTAAGAAAATACGATGTAAGTAAGGGGCAAATTCTGCTAGATAAACAAAACATCGAACAACTAAATTTATACGATGTAAGGGCGGATATTGGTTATGTGCCGCAGGATGTGTTTTTGTTTTCGGAAACGGTAAAAAACAATATTGCTTTTGGTAATGAGGATGCGAACGACGAACGCATTAAGGATGCAAGTAGACAAGCAGCCGTTTTAAAAGATATTGAGCAATTGCCCGAACAGTTTTACACCATTGTAGGCGAACGGGGCGTAACCTTATCTGGCGGACAAAAGCAGCGCATCTCCTTAGCACGAGCCATTATTAAAGACCCACAAATACTTCTCTTCGACGATTGCCTCTCGGCGGTAGATGCCGAAACAGAGGAAACCATTATTACCAACCTCAATACCATTTTAGCCGATAAAACAGCCATCATTATTACACACCGTATTTTTTCACTCATGAATTTTGATAAAATTATTGTGCTAGACGAAGGCCGCCTTGCAGAGGAAGGAACACATGAAGAGCTATTAAAACAAAAAGGCATGTATTACGATTTATACGAAAAACAGCAGTTAGAAGAGAAAAAAACAGCCATGTAGTTTTTTTTTTACCCAGAATAACATATTTTTGTGTGTGCATTTTTAGCATATTGGTTAAAATGTGGATATAAGTAGTCGGACAAAAATAATCAACACATTCTTAGCCGGCTCTTTTTCCGTTATACTGCGTTACAAATGCTCGATGTAGCGCTGCTATATCTGTGCTTTGTGCCTTGTCTAACAAAAAAATAGCTCGGCTAATAATGGCAATTATTTATGTCCAACTACTTATCAGAGGTATTTAATTCTTTAACTGGCAATTAAAATTTTACAAAAGGTGGAGTACGATAATAATTACAGAAACAGAGACCGTGATAATGGTGTTTATTCTAAAAGAATACGTGCAGGCAGAAGAAGGACTTACTTCTTTGATGTAAGAACTACACGAGCCAATGATTTTTACTTAACAATTACAGAAAGTAAAAGGCGATTTGATGACAATGGCTACGACCGCCATAAATTGCATTTGTACAAAGAAGATTTTAATAAGTTTATTGATGCGCTTCAGGATACCATCGACCACGTAAAAACGGAATTGCTTCCTGAATACGACTTTGACGAGTTTACTCGCAACGACGACCGTTATGGTTATGAAAACAATAACAACAACAACAACAACAATAACGGATACCAAAATAGTGGTAATAACGAAGTTCCTAAAGAGGAGAAAAGCGATTTTAAAGCACCTGTTTATGATGACGATGACGACGATTTAAAATGGGATGCCGATTAATTAAAGGAGTAGAAAGTACTTTAGTGAAATGAAAAAAATAAACTCCACCAAAGTGTGCGATTGTTTTTTTCAAGGCAAGGCGCAAAACGCAGCAATAGCGAGCTATTGCGAGTATTTGTATGAGTGAGTGATTTTTACGCAGTAAAATAAATGCCTTTTTAGGCATTTAAACGGAATGAACCGCTTGCGGGCATCAATAATAAGAAAAGAATAATCAAAGTGGTGGAGTTTATTTTTTCTCATTCACTTAGTATAATGTAGAAGGACTACTCACTACGCTCATTTTGCAAACAATGAATTAAAAAACTACCGAGTAAATAGCGAAATCGAAGCTGTCTTTCTACCAAAAGCGAAGCGTACGCTCTACCCTCTACTACTATTTAGCGAATGCTGAATAGTAAGGTTAGTTCACTAAAATATTAAACCAGAAAACTACTAGGCTTGTTATTTTCCTTTGGGAAAAAGCAAGCCTTTCTTTTTTTTTGAGGAGGAAAAGGTTTTTACCATTACTTAATCTAAGCTTTTAGACACTTTCTTACTACTACAAAAATACTTTCTGCTAGTCTATCCTTAATATTATTTAACATAAAACGATTTTAACAATTCAAGGATTATTACCCAAATCCCCCTTTTTTTATTTAAATTTGCCAATTGTTTAATATTGTCGTATTTCATGGCATTAATATTGTGTACCTTATTGTTTGTGTACCGATAACAAATTGTTTACAAAAACTAATTTCCTTTGGATTCTACCATAGTATTAGAACAATATCCCTATTGGTTTATAGCATTTTGCTTGTTATTAGGGCTGTTGTACGCGCTATTTCTTTATTTTAAAGATAGCACCTTTAAAGAAGCAAGCAAACGAGAACGATTGTGGTTATTTCCGCTATCGTTACTGCGTTTTTTGGTGGTGAGTACCATCGCTTTCCTTTTACTTTCTCCATTAATGAAAACTCGCTTTACAGATATTGTAAAGCCCTTCGTTATTTTCGCACAAGACAATTCCGAATCTATTAAAAGAGGATTTGCCAATGAAGCGGATACGGCAAGCTATGCCAATCAGGTACAGCAATTAGTCGATCAGTTGGGCGAAAAATACAATGTTAAAACCTATAACTTTGGCGAGGATTTAGAAGAAGGGCTTAACTTTAGTTTCGATGAGAAGGTAACCAACCTCTCTAAAAGTTTAGAAGAATTATACAGCAATTTCGAGAACCAGAATGTTGGAGCTATTATTCTAGCAACGGATGGGGTATTTAATCAGGGGAGCAACCCAATGTACGCCAATACCAAATTGGATGTGCCTTTATTTGGCATTGCAATGGGCGATACAACCGCACAACGAGACTTAATTGTAGAGAAAGTACTACATAACAAAATTGCTTACTTAGGCGATAAATTTACCATTCGAGTAGATATATCGGCTAAAAACTGCGCTGGCGAAACCACGGTTTTAAATGTGTATAAAGGAAAAGGTACCAGCAACAAAGTATACAGCAAAACCATTAGAATTAAAACCAACGATTTTATTTTTAGTGAAGATGTAATTTTGAATGCCGATTCGCCAGGGATTCAACAATACTCTATTAGAACCAATGGCTTAAAGGGAGAAGTAAGTACCCAAAATAACCAACAAGATATTTATGTGGATATACTAGACAACCGCCAAAAAATCCTGATCCTAGCGGCTAGTCCACATCCCGATATTACTGCCTTAAAACAAAGCATTGAAAACAATAAAAACTACGAAACAACCATTGCTTTTGCAGGTAGTTTTAACCAATCAGTAAAAGATTTTAACCTCGCCATTTTACACGGTTTACCCTCCGCAAGTAAAGGTATTTCTACCATCCTCGATCAGCTTAAAACACAGCGCATTCCTATGTGGTTTATTTTGAGTACGCAAACGTCGGTATCGGCATTTAACCAAGCGCAAAAGGTGATGCAAATTTCTGGTGGCGGTGGCAGCAGTACCAACGAGGCGAAAGCATTGGTACAAAACGATTTTAACCTCTTTACTTTTGATGCTGCTTTAAACTTGGCACTTCCTAGTTTACCACCTTTGCAAGTACCTTTTGGAGAATACAGCGCCGCACCAACAACACAAACCTTACTGAAACAAAAGATTGGTTCGGTTTCTACAAAATATCCATTGCTAAATATGGAACAAGCAACAGGATACAAAGTAGCGGTATTAGCAGGAGAGGGCTTATGGCGTTGGCGTTTATACGATTACAAAACCAATCAAAATCACGCCATTGTTAATGAGTTGGTTTCTAAAGTCGTGCAATACCTAGCGGTTAAAAACGACAAACGTAAATTTAGGGTTAACATGCCCAAAAACCTGTTTAACGAAAGCGAACGCATTACCTTTGATGCCGAATTGTACAACGACAGCTACGAAATGATTAATAACTCAGAAGCCAATTTAACCATTTACGACGATGCTGGAAAAGCCTTTCCTTTTGTATTTAACAAAACAGGCAGCGGCTACTTTTTAGATGCTGGATTTTTTCCCGCAGGCAATTACAGCTACAAAGCAAAAACCGCTTTTAACGGAAAAGAATACACCGCAAAAGGCAATTTTAGCGTAGCAGCCATTAAGTTAGAAAGCCTAGTAACAACAGCCAATCACCAATTAATACACAACCTTAGCAATCGCTATGGTGGCGAAGTTGTTTATCCTGATAGCATAGCCAGCTTACAACGCATTTTAGGAGCTAAAGAAAATATTAAATCTGTACAATACAGCTCGTACCAAACCAAAGATTTAATTAATTACAAATGGCTGTTTTGGCTGTTTTTTGGCTTCTTAACCATTGAGTGGTTTGTTCGTAAATTTATTGGCGGGTATTAGGATTGTTAAATTGCTAGGACTGTTAGAATTGTTAAATTGCTTACATTCAATTAACATACGCACTAAAATTGCAACGGGTTGAAACCCATTTTACAAACTAAATTGTAATATTATTTTTACAAATTTCTGCTAGGGTAGCCCATCCAAATTCAGAAATAGCAAACATTATTTATTTAATTCTCCCAATGCTTTTAAGGCTGATTTAAAGGTTGGTTCAATGGTTAGGGTTGTTTTATAATCGGCTTTTGCTTCAACCTTATTTCCTAAGGCGGCGGCGCATCTGCCACGCATATAATAAGCTTTTGCTAGGGCTGGCGACATTCTAATGGCTATGTCGAAACTTTTTCTGGCTTGTTCGTATTTTTTTTGTTCGTAGTAAATATAACCCGTATTATAATGAGCATCGTGGTACTGCGGATTTTTTTTAATGATGTTTGAATACTCCGTTAAGGCGGCAGCTGTTTGCCCATTATTTTGTAGAAAAACAGCTTTACCATAATGCGCTTCCATACTTGTAGGATCTATTTTAATAGCTTGATCGTAATATTTAACCGCCTCCTTATTTTTTTTTGCACTTAAAATTTGCCCTAGTATCATATTCGGATTATAGGCATCCTTATCCATGCTTGCTGCTTTTTTTAATTGGGCAATGGCTCTATCCGTTTGTTCCTGATCTTTATATACCATGCCTTGCCAAAAATAAGGTTCTTCATTTTTGGGGTCTAGCTTTTTTACCTCCGTTAAATACTCCTCCGATTTTTTATACGCTTGTGCATAATAATAATATTTCCCTAATTCCAATTTTATTGTTTCATTATCGGGAATTAATTTATTAGCTCGCTCTAAAATTCCCACCGAAGTTTTTAAATCTTGCAATTGAAAATACATATCTGCCGCTGCCATATAATATAGGCTGTTGGTCGAGTCTCGTTCAATGGCACGGTACAAGTCTACAGCGGCACTGTCAATTAACTGGTAGCTTAAATACAGGTTTGCCCTCGCAAAATACATTTCTGCATTATCAGGGTCTTGATTTATCCGTTCATTAAAGGATGCTAATTGCGGAATGTTTGCTGCGGTATTTGTGGTCGTTGTTTCAGTCGATTTTTCGGTTTGTTTATCCGTTGAGGTATTGTTACAGCTTGTAAAAAAAATGCTGTACATCATTATCAACAATAAAAAAACGGGTAGACTAATATTTTGGGGGTAGGTTTGTTTTTGTGTAATCATGTTGCAAAAATACACAATTGATGTTAATTTTTTAGCGAATTATTGGGGGCTTTATCGGACTAATTATGGCAATCTTAAAATGTTTTATTACCATTCCATTGGGCATACTGTTAAAACTTTTATTGAATATCGAGGCATGTTTCATTTTTTTAGTAAGTAATGGTAGTTAAATAATATCCGATTTATAGACATGTTTATCTAAATGTTAAAAGTTTTGGCTCAAGCCAGAGGCTTTAGGCCCGTTACGCTCCAGCCGGGAGGCTGGACCGGGCAGCAGGGTCAAGCGTCTCCGCTTGAGCCAAACGAGTTTAAAGCCTCCCGGCTTGTATTAAAAATTGTAAACCGATTGGATAAACATGTCGATTTATACGCAGAGATTTTGTGCTTAGACAAGGCGCAAAAGATCAAAGTAGAAATTAGGAAATTATTTAACTGTCGTTACTTATTTTAGTCAACACTTTAAAGTGGCGAAGCGTAACCGTCTAAATACCATGTACTACATACCCGCTACTTTAATTGTTACGCCAAAATACAAATCCGCCCAAGGATAATAAAAGAGATAGGCAAACAAAAAATAAATAGGACGTATAATTGCTTTGTGTTTTAATAGTTGCAGGAGAACCAACGAGCATAGTACCCGACCAAAAATAAGGATGCGCTTTAGCAGGTTTATTATTATTAATAAAATTAACCTTGCTCGTTTGTAAAGCTTTGGCAAGGTGCTGTTTTTCTTTTAAAGCAGTATAAAAATTTTGTAAAATAGTAATATGGTTATTGTTAGCTTGCCAATGATTGAGCAATAAACTAGGAACGCCGCTGTAATTAAATGCTTGGTTTAAATGCCAAATACTATTGCCATTAATAACTAGGTTTTGTTCGTTGCTATTACTTTCCTTATTAAGCGATTCATCAAAAACAAAATGCACACTAGGCAGTACGGCTAAGTCGATATTAAGCGACTGTTGGTACAAGTCGGAAATAACCAATTGACTAGAAGAGGGGGCAGGCTTATCTCGGTAAAAAAGTATTTTAGATTGCGTAGGTTGTGTTTCTATTAGCAAAGTGTGTAAAGCCAAATGTGCAATAGCAAATTTGCCTGCATTTTGTTGAAGTGAAGACAGGGTGGCTTCTTCATTTAAAAACAAAGTTGCGTTCATTGGGCTTGATAAAATTTCTACCTCTTCTATTGCATCTTTTAATTGTGCGGCTGGCTTCTTTGCGAGTTCTAAAATATGCACATCATTGTATAAGGCTAATTGACTGATGTTGTAGCTGGTGCCAAATCCAATGTAATCTTGTTTTTTATGTTGGCGGTTTTGCTGTAGTTTGTATTGTAAATCATTAGCAGTATAATGGTAACTAAAAGCATAATTTTTAACAAGGTAAGGCAGTTGCTGAAAATTAATATTATCTGTTGTTTCCACGGAGGTATCGAGTAAAACCTCAAAAGGTAAGTAAGATAAATGTTGGTCGGGCAAAATAAATAAATGATTGGTATTAGGAGGTAACTGTTGTAACACATCCTTTAATAAGTTGCTATAAAGTTGATGCGCTGCTTGTAAATAAGTTTGTGTATTCGCCTCCGTAGGTGCTAAAGCTTCATCGGCATTACTAACAATTTGTCTTACATTTTTACAATTATTAATAAGCTGTTCATCGTGTTTAACTTTATGAAAATAGGCATTCGTTTTGTCAACACTAATTATATAAATATAAGATGGACTCACTACATATTGTAGTAAAGCACTTTGTGGATATTGTAGGTTTAGTTGTTCTTGTAAACTGCTAACCGTACTTGGCTGTGTATTGTAATGCAGTTGGTAATATTGTGGAATTGATTTTTTGTAAAACTGAATGAGGGAATCTAATTTATTTTTTTTATGCTGAATGAGTAATTCTAAGTCTTTAATATCTTTTTGTACCGCAAAATCGCCATGTTGTTTAGCCTCAATTAACTTTTGATTGTGGTAAGCAATGTCTACTTTTAAGTCTTGTTCTTCCTGGAATTTATTGGGTGTTAGTCCTTTATATTGGGTAATATTTCCTGCTTGCAAGTGTTGTCTAAACTGCATTTTTTTATACTGTTCACTTATTTTAAAAGCTTCATTTAAAAGCTTTTGGGCAATTTGTTCTTCTCCATTTTTAAGGGCTTCCTCATACATTTTATAAACAGTAGCCAAGCCATCAAAAAAGGTTTGTGAAGCTGCAATTGGCTCAAAGTGTTTATAATAATTACCATCAGAAATGGTGTAAATATTTCCAATAAGTTGGCAAGCAACTTGGTAAGTTTGCAAGGCAGCCGTTAAATGTTCGGGATTATTACTTTGGGTATACCATTGGTTAAAAGCCGCTGCTTTGTTGTTTAAAATAGCTAATAGCCACGTTTGCGAACTAACTTTTGAAAGGCTTGGGTTGGCAAAAACATTGGGGTTTTCAAAGTTGGTAGCAACAATCGTTAAAGCTTGCTGGTAGGATGCTAGTGCTTCTTCAAAATTGTTTTGTACAAAGTGCAGTTCTCCTATTTTAAGATACATTTCAGAAAGGTAAGGATGTTTTTCTGCTAAAAACTTTTTACGGTTTTTCATTGCCGCATCATAGTGTTTAAAGGCCTCGTTGTATTTTCCTTGTTTTAAATAAACATTACCAATTGTTTTGTAGTTTTCTACAAATCCAGGATGGGTAATCTCAAAAGTTTCTGCTAGTATTTTAAGGGCGGTATTACTTGCTGCTAGGGCTGCTTCGTATTTGTTTTGTTTTTCGTATACGTTTGCTAAACTAGAGTAAGTTGTTGCTTGTTTAGGATGATTTTGTTGTTTGTATAAAGCCTTTAAAATTTGCAAGTTTTTTAGGAGGTCTTTTTCTGCTTCGTCAAAATTTCCTAGTAAAGTATTTACTTCGGCAATATTAAAATAGGTAGCTGCTACAAAATGATGAATTTCTCCATACTTTTGTATTCGTGCTCTTCTAGCACGCTGATTGTATTTAAGGGATGCTTTGTAATTGCCTTTGTGGTAATAAATGCTGGCAAGGCTGTAATAGGTATCGCCTAAGTCGGTATGTGTACTACCTAAAATACGGCTTTGTATAGCTAATGATTTGGTAAGTTTATTTAAGGCTTTTTGGTAATTACCTTTTTTGCGGTAAGCAGTTGCTATATGGTTATAACTATTACTAAGTAGCGGGTAAGGGTTAGTTAAGTATTTTTCGCCAGCAACAATTGCTTTTTGCAATAAGTTAATAGATTCGTTGTGTTTATTTGTATGTTGTAATTGTAGTGCAAACTCATTGCAAGCTTTCACATAGCTATTCCATTCACCTAAGTATTGGTAAATGGTTGTTGCTTGTAAAATATAGGCAATAGCACTATCTGGCTGTGCTATTTTTACTAAGGAGTCTGCTTTTAGCACATAGCTTTTGGCATTTGCTATATTTTGTTCAACTGTTTGGTTGTTGGTTTTTTTAGCTTGTACCACAACGCTAGTAAACAAAATAATAGCCAAATACATTGCAAAAACTAGGAAGAATTTAAATAGCGTAGACTCGGTGTGTCTAAGTGTTATTAACATACGCTAATATTCATAATCGTTTTAAATCAGAAGTATTGTTTAGTAATTGGCAAACTAAGCTGCTAGGAATGAATGCTATTACTTAATAAGCGACAGAAAATAAAACAGCAGCTAATAGATAAATATTTTGCTGTTTGTTTTTTCTGTTACTATAGTAGAAAACATAGCCCATTACTTTCTCTTTAAATTGCTAGGAAAAGGAAAGTAGTTTTTGTTAGGCTATGGAGGTTGGTTTTGTTAAGTTGGGTTTTGTGCAGAGATGTTAATTACTTCCACCCACTCTAGAAATTAACGATTTAATTTGAGAATTCCAAAGCCTTACTTGATCTTCCTTATCATCATCATCCGCAAAATCAGTAATTATTAAAATGGTATCACCTGTTACGGGCGATTTTTCAATTCTAAACTCTAGGAATTCATCTTCCTCCGCTTCGTCCATTCGAAACTTAATGAAGTTGTTTTCTTCTAATTCTAATACTTTGGCTTTCTCTTCGTAACCATCCCAGAAAAAACTATAACTATCTTCTAGGCTATCCACATGGTCGGCAAACCATTGAGAAAGTCCAGAAGGATTGGTTAAGAAATTGTACAAGATAGTTGGGGAAGATTTGATAACATAATCTAATGTGTACTTAATTCTTGCCATTGGCTATAATTTTTGTTTAGAGATAAAGAGGGTGTAAAATTTGTTTACAGGGAACGCATTTGTCCAATGTAGGTTAAAAAAAGCAATTATCCAAAGAACAAGACCTAGAGATGTAAAATGCACCCATATCTTAACGAGATACACCTATAAAGCCTCAAAGCTGGTAACAAATAGCTTAAAAAAAGCATTTTGCTTGTCAGTCTTTTGTAAAACAATAGTTATGCAACTAAAAAATAATGCTTATAATATAAAAAAAGCAACAAATGCTGGTGCAATTATAAACAAAAAATGAAAATTTCAAAATTTTTAAACAAATTTCTGCTACTTTAAGTACTAAAATGGCTAAAATAAAGTAAATTACAGCTTACATTTAAGCTTGCATTAAACATACATAATGCAAAGACTTTCAATTACAAAAAAAATAGATTATCTTTGTAGCTGATTTTATTCTAATCGAAAATAAGGATAAGTGCACACAACCAAGGGAAATCTATTTGCTAACAAGATAATCATAGGGAATACAATTTATGCGTCAGCTTAAAATTACGAAGTCGATAACTAACAGAGAAAGCCAATCACTTGAAAAATATTTACAAGAAATTGGCAAAGTAGATTTATTGACTCCAGAGGAAGAGGTGGATTTGGCCAAACGAATTAAACAAGGCGACCAAGAAGCACTAGAAAAGTTAACTAAGGCAAACTTGCGTTTTGTAGTATCAGTAGCTAAACAATATCAAAATCAAGGCTTATCATTAAGCGATTTAATTAATGAAGGAAATTTAGGTTTAATTAAAGCCGCTCAACGGTTTGATGAAACGCGTGGATTTAAATTTATTTCTTATGCAGTATGGTGGATTCGTCAATCTATCTTACAAGCTTTAGCCGAACAATCACGTATTGTACGTTTGCCACTAAACAAAGTAGGATCTTTAAATAAAATTAATAAAGCCTTCTCCGCATTAGAACAAGAGTTTGAGCGAGAACCTTCGCCTGACGAATTAGCCAAAGCATTACAAATCGAAACATCAGAAGTAGAAACAACGCTAGGCGTAGCAGCCCGTCATACATCCGTTGATGCTCCCTTCGTAGAAGGAGAAGACAACTCGCTACTAGATGTACTGCCCAATACCAATACGCCTACTACTGATAAGCATTTGGCTTATATGGAATCACTGCGCCGAGAAATTGAACGTTCTTTAGATACGCTGACCGAACGCCAAAAAGATGTTATTAAACTTTATTTTGGAATTGGCGTAGAACACAGCATGTCATTAGAAGATATTGGAGAACGCTTTGCCTTAACCCGCGAACGTGTACGCCAAATTAAAGACAAAGCAATTAATAAGCTTCGTAGTACTTCCAGAAGTAAATTACTAAAAACTTATTTAGGAGCTTAATTTTTAACAACTCCTCTAAAACAAAAAAACCTCATTCAAGTATTTAATAGACTTGAATGAGGTTTTTTTATGAATCACCATCAAAAATGGTTACATTGGCTTGGCTTAGGGATGGTACAAAAACAAATTTGTATTTTCCACTTTGAGATTTCCCAATATCTTGCATTTACAACGCAGCATTGGAAAAAAGAATAATCAAAGTGGTAGAGTTTATTTTTTCTCATTCACTTAGTAAATTACTTTGCAAAAATCAAAAATCAAAAATCAAAAATCAAGGCTCCTCCTTCATGACTTCCTACTTACAAAAACGCACATTATTTCCACCACAAATTGCAACAGCAGCACATCCGCAAACAGGTATTATAGTGGTAATACCTTGTTATGATGAACCTGATTTAGTTGGCAGTTTACAAGCTTTGGCTAATTGTAAACCGCCCAATTGTATGGTAGAAGTAATTGTGGTGATTAACAGTTCGGAAAAAGAAACTGCCGCTATTAAAGCGCAAAACGAAACCAGTTTGAAAGCCGCTAAAATATGGATACAACAACAAGCTGCCAGCTTTCAAGAAGCAGGGGAGGAGCCATTTATTCGTTTTTATATATTGCACCATCCTAATTTACCCCATAAACATGCAGGCGTAGGTTTAGCTCGTAAAATAGGTATGGATGAGGCCGTGTATCGCCTAGAAAGCATTGGCAAGCCTACCGCCATTATTGATTGTTTTGATGCCGATTCGCAATGTGCTAATAATTATTTGCAAGCCATAGAACAACATTTTGAAGCGCAGCCTAAAAGCCCTGCCTGTAGCATTTATTACGAGCATCCTATTGAAGGTACAGCCTATAAACAAGCCGTTTACAACCATATTATTCAGTACGAACTGTACCTGCGTTATTATGTACACGCACTTCGTTTTGCCAATTATCCGTTTGCTTACCAAACCATAGGTTCTAGTATGGCAGCACGTTGTAATGCCTATCAACAACAAGGCGGCATGAACCGAAGAAAAGCAGGGGAAGATTTTTATTTCCTCCACAAGTTTACCCATTCGCCCCACTTTTCCGAAATAAAAAATACCAAAGTAATTCCAGCTTCCCGCCCTTCCCATAGAGTGCCTTTTGGTACAGGTAAAGCAATTGGCGATATGCTCGAAAGTAAACAAACAATCTATTATACTTACGCTCCCGATTCCTTTGAAGATTTAAAAATGTTTATCCAAAAAATACCAAACTTATATAATATAGCACAAGATGAAAAAAAAATAATCAATTATTTGAAAACGCTGCCCCCAAGCATCGCTAGTTTTTTAACGGCCAATCAGTTTGTAAAACATGTTGTAGAAATTAGCAATAATACCAGTCATGCCGAAGCCTTTAAGCATCGTTTTTTTCGTTGGTTCGATGCATTTAAAGTGTTAAAGTTTGTGCATTTTGCTAGAGACAATTACTATCCTAACCTACCTGTAGGAGAGGCGGCAGTTTGGTTATTTCAAGCGCATTTTAAAGAAGAGGTAAAGCCCAGTACTACGCTTAAACAATTATTAGAACAACTAAGAGTACTAGACCAAATAAAAAAGGATAAAGGCTAAGTAACACATAAAAAATAACTCCGCCATTTCTACTTGATTTTTTCATCGCAGCCGCAAGCGGTTCTCTACGTTTAAATGCCTAAAAAGGCATTTATTTTACTACATAAAAATCACTCGTTCATCCTGCGTTGCAAATACTCGCCGTAGCGCTGCTATGCCTGCGTTTTGCGCCTTGTTTAAGCACAAAATCTCTGCGTACAAATTGTTGGGCTTATTTTTTAAGTGTTACTAAGAGGGACTTTTTTGCCATTGTTTTATCCTTCCTTTTAATAACAGTTAGCTCAAAAGTTTTTTACTCTCTCTAATTATGTGTATATTCGTCTTATATATTTTGAATGTTTTAGTAAGTTTAACATACCTACTTTTAAACCCTTTTTTAAATTAAAACACCTATGAAAAACC
>JAHDBT010000443.1 GCA_020630215.1 Bacteroidota bacterium | reverse complement strand
ATAAACTAAAATTACTTAGCTTATTGGATTTGTAATTGGTGCCCAGAACAAGACTAGCACCACCCCACATAAACAATTGATTATCAATATACCTTATGTCCGTAAAAGGTACTTGATGTCTTTTTATAATGACAGCTATTTGTAAGCCTTTTAGTTAAAAAATGGGTTGTTTTCTCTTATAAAAACCTATTATTTACTTACCCAGTTACCCAAGTAGTATTTATAAGGTTCTAATTGATTGATTTTCAATAACTTATAAGTGGGCAATTAGAAAAGCATCTACAATTACCCACAATTACCCCAATTACCCACCAAATCACATTCTTTTTTCTTTCCCTAGCAATAGGCATTCAGCAGGAACGAGAGTGGGTTAATCTAAACTCCGCTTAACTAAATAATAACCACGTTTTTTATTATTTCCGCTGCCTTGATCAGCCTTAGTATGCTTTAAATACGTTAATACTCTACCAATATTAAAAATATTAGTCTTTAATGATGTATTGGACTCTATATAATCTTTAACTAGGGTAGAATTCATGAAAACTGCTTCCGAATCGGACTCATCGGCTTTATCAAAAAGAAATTCTATGACTTCCAATACTGGTTCTAGCGATTTACTTAACTTGCTTGTTTTTTTTATTTTCCTATATTTTTCAAGCTCCTGCTTATTCATTTTAAAGTCGAATTTCACTTCAATTAGATGTTCAGATAACAAATCATAAAGTTGCACTTGTACTGCTAAGTTAAGTGCCTCAAATACGCTTAGTTCATCATATTCTTCTTTTATTTCTTTGTAAATACTATTTAGTTCTTTGCGTGAGATTTTCATAATTTTGCTGCTTAAATGTTTATCGCTCGGTTTTTTGTATTCATAATTTTGTTTGTTATTTTTTTATTTTATTACTTTTAGGCACAACCTTATTAAAACTCTCCAGTTCCGATATCCGTACCATTAATTGCTTATTTTCCTTTTGTAAATGCTCGTTAAAATCGCTACACATTTTTAAATTTCTCTCAAGCTCCAATAATCGCTTTTCAAGTACTGGTATTAAATCTTTCCCATCACCTATTGAAGGAGGCAGTAAGACAACTTCTTTCCCTTCGACATACTTTGCTCTAACTTCACTTAAGCCCCCAGAATTAGCTATATCGATCAATATCAATTCATTTGGGGTTATATTAAAGTGCAAGCAAGCATCAATTACAAAATCAACAGTAGGTGATGTAACACCATTCTTGTAATTGTCTACTGTACCAGGAGATGTTTTAAAAAAACTCTTAAAATTTTTTCGAGTTATCTTTTTAGTTAAGAACTTGATATTCTTAGAGATATATGTGTTCACAAATTAATTTTATAAAATTTTATGATTTTATTTCATAATAATTTATGAAATCACAAAATTTTGTTAGATATTTACACCGTCAAACAGAGCGTAGCACGGTTGCACGAACAGTTCGTAAGGCAAATATACGAACTAATGGGCGAAAATTTGCACGAACGTAAGCAAGAACATTATTTTATTTAATTAATTTTTCACTAATGATGAAAGTAAAACCAATTGAGGTAAAAGGTCTGAATAAGGGAACAAGGATAAATGATTTAGCAGCAGAGATACAAAGGGCATTTAATAAGGTAGCACGAGGCGTAAAGACTAAATTTATTGTGTATGCAAGGAGCGAAATCAAAAATAAAAATTTTAGAATCAGAGTAGCGGATTTATCTATCATATTAAATGATGAATTTCATGGAAAGATAAGCTTAGAAAAAATGCAATACATCTACGATGCAGTAACTGATTTTTTTAATAAAAACGAAGTTGAACTTAAAGATTAAAAAAGTATTTACAAAAATACTTGATTAGCAATATGCATGTAAGCTTGCATTAGCATATTTGCACAATACAAAGAATAGTTTTTGGTGCAATAATACCTTACCTCATAGCCTCAATTTTGAGGCATGGGGTTGATGTATTGAAAGATAAAATTTAAAAAGACAGGCTAATAAATTTGGAACGATTTGAAGAAGGAACAATACAAAAAGCATTATTAAAAATAAAATGAGTGCAGTGTGCATTTTTCCATAATTAGTTTTGAGGCTGCAAGCGTAAAGCTTGCAGCTAAAACAAAATACAATCGGGTGTATTACATTTATATTTTTCATTAGTTTTAATCAGGGAACACTTTTTTACCCCTCCCCATAGCTGCAAAAGGGCATTTGCGGCATGGGGTTAAGGGGGTGAAAATATAATTCACTTAAATTTAAAAATCAACTTAACATGGTAGACAACACTGCAATAAACTATTTTCGCACAATACCTAAATACGACACTCGTACAGAGCAAGACCATATTGCGAAATTAGCATCATATATTCTAGCTAAAGAAGCAGACTTCGCTTTACAATTTAAGAAAATGATGATTCGGATGGTTGGGTGCGCCCTGGGTGAAACCTATAATAATTACATCTTTATTTTAAAGGGTGAGCAAGATATTGGCAAAACACAATTTGTAAGACACTTAACTAAACCATTCTATGAGCTATACAGTAATGACATTGACCATGGCTTAAGGTCTTTAAGTGAAGCATTTGTAATTGAAGCGGACAACATTGTAGAGGAAGACCTTTTAAAAATAAAAGAACTACTGGCTGTAAGGGAATACCGAAGCCGAAAATATGGAGAGCGAAAGATTAAAGACCGTATACGCCAAACTAGTTTTTTTGGCACAACTAATAATAAAGGATTCGAGATCCCAGAGGAATACCCCAAGGGTTTTTTACTATTTAACATCACAGAAATTAGACATGATAATGGCAGCATAAACGGCTACAATAGAATTGATATTAACAGAGTTTACGCACAAGCAAAATACCTGCATGACAACGGTTTTAATACAGACCCAACAAGCGCAAGATTGAGGGAGCCAAGTAACATAATTGAACTGTCTTAAAGAAGAAACTTTTTGGCAACACAAAGCATAATTTGGAAGTGAAACCGTAGTACTTCGTAGGGCAGCAATTGTGGCTAAGTTTATTTTTTTTTAACAAATTTAAGATTTAAGAATAACAGCCTTGCCACATAGCCGATTGAAACGGGGCTAGAGAGGTGAAAGACAAATAGCAAAAAGTGGTTTTAAAGGCTCGGACTGTCGGGGTTCGGGCCAACCACAAAAAAAAGAGTGGGATGACTAGTCCTTGCCTCGTAGCTGTAATACAAATTTATTACGGCACGAGGTTAAGGCATTGAAAAAAGTACTTAAATAAATCAAAATTAGTTATGCAAGAACAAATCAAAAAATACTTTGACAACCTCCCTCCCTTCGACCCAGAAAGGGGTAGCGAAATTGAAAAATTGGCATCTTATGTAGTTACAAAAGATAGAAATTTTGCAGGGGAATTAGCAATGATGTTAATGAGATTAGTTGCTAGTGTATACACTAAAAAATCGAATGGCAAGATATTTACACTTTCGGGAAATGGAGCGATTGGAAAGAGTGAATTTATCCGTTTTTTATGCCCAAAGGAATTAATAAATCACGAAAAACACATTACGAAACAAATTACCGAACAAGTTAGATTAGTTGCTACAAAAAAACTTTTTATAATAATTGACATTGAGGTATATCATGGATTTACAGAATTACTTAGCCTTAAAGAGACAGCCGCTGCGAATTTAATAAACAATAAGAAAGTTAGTGGAAACTTTTTCGCTGAAACTATATTAAATCTTACAGGTGATGAAAGGATGATAGTCTTTAGAATTCAAAATATTCTACATGACAACGGAGGCCCAGAAGGCTACAATAGAAATGTACTTATTGATAGGGTTTATTCAGAAGCTTATTATTTAGCAACACAGGTTTACAATTTATTTTGATGAAACAGGAGAAAAGGAAATGAGAGATTCAATTTTGTACTTGAGATTGCTTCTTCATGAGTATGCTAAACTTATTCTTGCAAGAGAAAGCGTATCAGTTACAACAGAAGAAATAAGAGTTAGCAGAAAGAATAAAAAAGACTAAAGCATACTTAAAATTTGGGAACAAATTCACACCTCCCCGTAGCTCCAAAGGCACGGGTTTGAGGTGGTAAAAAGCCAAGCCAAAGAAAAACGCACACAATAACTATTCAATTATTCATTGCCAATAAATGAAATCAAAAACTTTTTTAGATGATAGTGGCCGCTTCTATATTATTAACCCTGCTAACACAAGCCTTTACACTGTGTATAGCAGTTATAAGGGTTACAGGAACAAGGAGCAGGGAGAAATAGTAAAAGCTGACGAAGCAATAGCAATGCTTCAGCAGATTGTTACGGTTGACGAAAAAGGCACTTTAAACGTTATTGATAACCTTAAAAAAAACGAAGAAAATAAAACTAAGAAAAAAAAGATTAAAAGGTTTATTGGGGATGAGATTGAAAATAAAAATGTACTAAAAAAAATACAACGTTACGATCCGCTAGATGAAGATGTACCAAAATTTGTAAAATTAAGAGGCTATTTATTTAGCCAATTCGAGATTAGGTACAATACAATTCTAAACGATTTTGAAGGGCTTGATAAAACAGATGTAAAAAAAGGCTATCGAACACTTAACAGCGCAACTATAGAAACTAGGCTTTTTGAGAAACGCTTCACGAATTTTAGCCAAATGGTCCCGACGATTTTAAACTCGGACTACGTAGCTAAATACAATCCTATAAAAGGCTATTTTAACAGTTTGCCAGCATGGGACGAAACAAAGCCTGACTACATTAATAAACTTGCAAATTACGTGCAAGCAGTTGATCAAGATTGGTTTAATACACAGTTTAAAAAAATGTTGGTTAGGGTTATTGCCTGCGGTGTTGGCATCATTCCATTTAACAAACAATGCTTTATTTTATCAAGTGGGCAAAATTGTGGTAAGAGTACCTTTTTTAGGTTTTTATGCCCTCCTACCCTATCAGATTTTTATAGGGATGGCATGGATTTTCAAAATAAGGACGGACGATTATCACTAGCTCAAAATTTGTTCATAAACTTAGACGAACTAGCAGACCTGTCTTGGAAGGACATTAATGCAATGAAAAGTGTAATCACTTTTGAAAGCATAAAAGAAAGGAAACCTTATGGTAAAAAATCAGAGAAATTTAACCGTATAGCTAGTTTTTTTGGCTCAACAAACGAAATAGATTTCCTTACAGATGTAACTGGTAATGTGCGTTTCATGATTTTTGAAATATTAGGAATAAAGCATGATGATGGAGGACCTGAAGGTTACAATGCAAATATTGATATAGACAATGTATATGCACAAGCTGTATGGTTATTAAAAAACGGCTTCGACTTCAAACTAACAAAGGAAGAACTTGAAAAATCGGAGCTAACAAACAGAAAACACCTTGTTAGAACCGCCGAAATGGAAGCTATACCAGACTTTTTTGAGAGTGCCGAAGATGGCGAAATGGGCGGCAAATTTATGACGGCTACGAGCATTAAAGATTATATTCAAACACGCACCACATTAAAGTTAAACTCCCGAAATGTAGGACGTGCATTAAAATTCCTTAACTACAACAAAGCTAGCTCTGGAAGTGGCAACAAAAAACGGTCTGGTTACTATGTAATTGAACGTAGGCCAACTCAAAAAACTGCACTTGAAAAAGAAGCAGAAGAAGCGCAACAGCAACAAGCAGAAATAGATGATTTTATAAATGATTTTTAATAAAAAAAAATAACTTTTTAATACAAAGTTAATATTTAATAACTAATTAAAACCACCGTAATGAACGAAGTAAGGCTAATAGGATATTTAGGCAAAGCACCCGAAATTATAGAATTTTCATCTGGCGCAAAAAAAGCTGATGCCAGCTTATGTACATCAAAAGTTTACTATGATAAACAAGATGTGAAAACAGAAAAAAAAGAATGGCATAGGCTTGTTATTTGGGGAAAGAAAGCTGAATCATTTGCCAAGTATGCGAAAAAGGGAAGTAGGGTTCATATTTCAGGAGAAATAAACTACAGAAGCTACGATAAGGAAGGAACAACTATTTACATTACAGAAATTAACGTTCAAAGTTTTATACTCTTGGATAAAAAGGAAGAAGAAACACTAGCGCATATAGAGCCAGAACCGCAGCCAGAGCAAGAAGCAGAAACGACACAAAAAGCAACTGTAACAGCAGGTGACGACTTACCATTTTAATTATGAATGCAAAACAGGCAAAAAAAATAAAAATGGTTGACCTACTGTTTCGTCTAGGACATGAAGCAAAAGATTGGCGAAATAACAATAGAGAGGCATGGTACAACTCCCCTCTTAG
>JAHDBT010000442.1 GCA_020630215.1 Bacteroidota bacterium | reverse complement strand
TTCATTTTTTTTATAAAAAATGAACGTGGAGTAGTAAAAACTCAACGGAGTATTGGTCCTCAAAAAAATAATGGGCATTTTATACTAACCTTCCTCTACCCCTTCCAAAAGGGGAATAAAGGTCATTATTTTTTTGAGGACAACGTTCTTTGATTAAGTGTTTAAATTTTATTCTTGGAGCCAACCAATAAATGCAATTTTGAGGAGAAAATAAAAATAGCAGTCGAAAAAAAATCATACCTTTATGAATAAACTATTTTTAATTATTTCACTATTACTAGCCATTAATGTTGAATTAAAATCGCAAGTAAATACAAGCCAAGTTAAAAAAAATGTAATTTATTTGGAAGGCGCAGGTATTGGCGGATATGGCTCTATTAATTACGAAAGAATAATTTTCAATAAAAAGAATGTATGGATTTGTACCAGGCTTGGAGTTGTTACCTATAATTTAAAAGATTATGTCAATAAATTTAATCCAGATGTTATTATTCCAATAGCAATTAACGGATTGTATGGTGCTAACCACAAAATAGAAATTGGAGTAGGACAAACAATATCTAATACTGTGCATCCAAACTACACTAATTGGCAGCCTAAACGAATAACTAATTTACACGCTAATTTTACATTAGGTTATAGGTATCAACCCGATAAGGCAGGGTTTATGTTTCGTTGTAGTTATACGCCAATTATCGAATTATATAAACTTTACAGACATTGGGGGGGCGTTTCTTTTGGTTATGCATTTTAAAAATAATAGCAATAAAATAATAGGATTGTTTTTTATGTTGTTGGTTTTATTTTCTTGCAAAAAAAATAATTTGGAGATAATAAACCTAAACAATAATAAAATAGGCGCACTAGGTCATGGAGGCATGGGCATAGCGCACACCTACCCGATGAATAGTTTTGAGTCGATACAAAACTGTTTAAGCCTTGGTGCAGATGGTACAGAACTAGATGTGCAAATGACCAAAGACAGCGTACTCGTTGCTTTTCATGATGAATGGCTGGAGCGAGTTAGTAATACTTCGGGGCAAATTTTTAACAAAACATGGGCAGAAATAAAAGATGCTTATTATACTATTCCGTTGTACGCCAATTATAAATTAGTTACTTTAGAAGAAATCTTTGCAAACATTAAAAATCCGCAGGCATATACCTTTTTCCTAGATTGCAAAAACTACAAGCCCGACACATCAGCATTGTATTTAAATACCTTTAACAATGCGCTCCTTAAAATAATAGATAAATACCAGTTAGAAAATAATGCGTATATTGTATTTAAGAGAAGAGATTTAATTAAAAATTTAAAAACCAAACAAGCCAATGTAAAGATATTTGCATATGGCGATTTTGATTACGCATTAGCAACCGTTAACGAATTTCAATTAGAAGGCATAACCAACGCTGTTGATAAAATCTCTAAAGAAAACGTAATAACAGCCCATAATAATGGAACAATGGTGGCGGTATTTAATGCTCATTCCAAGAAAAAAAACAAGGAAGCCATCGAAAAAAATGTAGATTTTATCCAGTCAGATAGAATCAGGCAGTTATGTAAGTTATTGAAGTAATTTTATCATTGCCTATCGCATCATAATAAGTATGAACTGCTTATGCGAGCTTTATAAAATAGAAAAAAAACAATCCTAGAACAATTTGGGGGTAGCATTAGGCAACTTACCTAAATTAATTAACGTTTATTAAGAATACAGCCTACTTATAAAAACACATTTTTTGATTCATTTTCCTAAAAAATATCCATGATGAAACATTTTTCTAAAATTACATTTGCCATTGGCTTTTTAGCAATGGTAGCCTTACTTACTGGTTGTTTTAGCGACGACTGTGATCGAGAAATTACTTACATTAAACCTGTGCCTATTTACCAAAGTATAGATGAAATTAGAGTGCCTGTAAAAGTAGAGGAGGCACGTATAATGGACAATCCAGGTAAAATTTATTATTACAACGATTTTATTTTTATCAACGAAATTAGAGAAGGGGTCCATGTAATTGACAATAGAGACCCAAGAAGCCCACAAAAAGTAGCCTTTATTAATGTGCCAGGTAATATAGACATGGCCGTAAAGGGAAATGTAATGTATGTTGATAATTACATTGATTTACTAGCCTTAGACATTTCTAATCCTACCAATGCCAGTTTAATTACTAGAGTAGAAAACGCTTTTCTTGACGAAGAACAAGAAACACTAGACGGTAAATTTTTAGTAGGACAGCGAGGAGAGCAAGTAACCGAAAAAGTAGATTGCGACCTAATTACAGATATGGATGCTTTTATGGCACGACCAGATGTAATTTTAGTAGTAGAAGACAGCAGTAACCCATCTGTTGCAGGAGCCGTTTCTAGCAGCGATATGACCAGAGCATTAAATGGAGGAGGTATTTCTGGTTCGATGGCACGCTTTGTTACCAATAAAGACGTATTATATACGATTGATAATAACAGTATGCATGTTTTTGACATCAGCAATGCAAGTACGCCTGCACCAGGTAATGTAGTTAATATTGCCCAAGGAATAGAAACCATTTACCCATATAACGACCACTTATTTATTGGCGGAAACAATGGCATGTACATTTACAGCAATGCCGATCCTGCAAATCCAACTTTTATAAGTGAGTTTCAGCACGTAACCGCCTGCGACCCCGTAGTAGTAGAAGGTGATTATGCCTATGTAACCATTCATGATGGCACCGAATGCTGGGGATGGTTAAACGAATTACACGTAGTAGATATTAGCGATATTACCAACCCAACCTTAGTACACAACCGCAATATGAGTAATCCGCATGGCTTATCGGTATTAAACAACACTTTATATGTGTGCGATGGCCGAGCAGGCTTAAAAGTATTGGATGTACAAGACCCAACAAACCCTATAGAAATAGAGGAAATTACTGATCGCAGTACTTACGATGTAATTGCCATTCCTGACAGCCCATTATTACTAGTAGTTGGCGAAGATGGTTTCTTTCAATACGACCGCAGCGACCCTAGCGATATTAAATTGTTAAGCGGTATTACCAAATAAATAATTTAAACGTCTAATTATTTTGACTTCCTAAAATGGGGAATCAAAAAAACAAAATAATCCAAACCGCAGTTCTTAATGCACCTATATTTTTGAGAACTGCGGTTTTTTTATCGTTACTAACCACTACACTTTGTTCAAAAAATAGCAATACCATGATTATGAAATTAAACAAAATAATTTATTTTTTAGTTAGTGTTTTATTTTTAATGGGTATAAACCATACCGTTTTATTAGCCCAAGAAGAAAAGGACGGAGGAACAGCCGTAGATAGGGAGCAGATACAGTATATTGGAGGGCAAGCTAACACTCAAAAGGATGATAGGTTAGAACCTGGATTTATATACGAGGATGTAGTTTATTTAAAAAATGGAAGTGTTATTCGTGGGCAAATTATAGAAATGATACCCGAGGAACAAATCAAAATAGAAATTTTAGGAGGCAGCGTATTGGTGTACAGCATGGAGCAAGTAGCACGTATGAGTAAGGAAAAAGCAGCCGTACCACAACAAACCGCACCTGCAAAAACTGCCACACAAAATGTGGTGTATATGAGTAGGAGAGAGTTGCGTCGTTTACGCCCTAAAACCAATCGAGAAAAAGGCTTCTACAATCATTTCAGTTTTAGCACTACTGCTTCCCAAGGAGACGAGGATAATGGGGGAGGCATGAAATATAGTTTTGGTTACCAGCCCAAGCAGTATTGGGGCTATGGCGGCAGCATTGGATTTGATGGCTATGGCGATGGACATATTTTTACCCATTTAGCGGTACAGGCTCGGGGTTATTTACGTGATAAATCGGCTACCCCTTATGCTAATGTAGAACTAGGCTATGGCATTGCCAATGGTACTGGTTTTGGAGTAGTAGAAGCGAAGGGCGGCCCTTATTTTTCGGCAAACTTAGGCTATCGTTTTCGTTCGCATAAGCCCACCCATTTTACTTTAGGTTTTGGCTACGTTTACCAACAAGGCTCCTTCGAGTTTCAAGACAACAATGTATTTGACCCCAATGTAGGTACTACCTATACCGAAGAACGTCGGTTTAATAGAACCACTATGAGTTTGGGGTGGTTATTTTAAATGATAGAAACATCAGTCGTCTGCTTTGTGCCAACCCAAAAGGCTGTCGTCAGATTCTAAGTAGGCATCTAGCTCATCATTCATCCATTTCTGTATAAAATCGGCTGTTGGTTTTTCTGAATTGGTACATAGGTATTCTTTTTCTACAAAAGGGCAAGTTTTAGTTAGTGCATCTATCCAATTGGCGACTGCAATATCGAAAGAAATTAATACTTTTAAAATTACGTGGTCGCCAAAATTTTCTATTGTTTCTAGTTCCGAATTGGTTGTTTGTTTTAGCAACAGCGCATTTTGTTCCATTGCTTTTGCTCGTTCATCCGTAATGCTCATTGTTGGTTTAGCCATTAGCACAAAGTAGCACCTCATTTTATTTGCTTGTCCTCCTAAGCCCGTCGAAATCATGCCGGTGGGTTCATCGTATAGTTCATTTTCGAGGTTTAGTTGAGCGTAATGTAATGCGACTAGTGCAAAGTCTTTTATTGTACCAGCACTTTGTGCTGCTATTATACTTTCAATTTTTCGATAGCTAGGAACATCGGCTTGCCTTGATAAATTAACTAGGACTAACTTTAAAGCATTCTCTGCATTACTACTTTCCCATTCCGCTTCGTAGGCGGCTAAACTGGATGGGTTTTCCAGCATCAAATCTAGCGTTGCATGATATGCTTTGAAGTTTCTGGCTTTAGTCCCGTTTCAAATATGCGGTAGGTTTCGGGGATGGCAGCTAGTAGTTGTTGGATTTCTGTTTTTTGTTTTGGGGTCATTTGTTGGGGTTTTTGGGTTAGTGTTTTTATGGAATACAAGAAGGATTAAGGACTTATAATGCGTCTAATTCCTCTTTTGATAAACCCGTATAGGCAATGATTTTATCTTCGGGTTCACCGTTTTCTTTCATGATTTTGGCAACTTTCATGATACCTTTTTCCATTCCTTCTGCTTTAGAGGTATCTACAATATTTTTTATATCTCTGTAATGTTTTAAACTTTCTTGATAGGCGGCTCTTTCTTCGGGGGTAAGTTTGGCGATTGTTGCTGCATCTGCTACCTCGAATGATTTTTTAAATGGTTGATTATTCATGATTCCATTTCTATTTCTTCTGGAAATACTTGGGTTAAATTAATTGCTAAATTAGGAAAAATGGACGACTGTAATACGTCCTCATCTGTAAGCGGACGAGAAGCATTGGCAAACCTACCATCTGTTAATACATATACCAAAACGTTGCGACGATCAGGGTCTACAATCCAGTATTCAAGTACACCTGCTGCTTCATACAGTTCGTATTTATCACGCATTTCTCTTTTAGAATTACCAGGCGATAAAATTTCTATTACCAAGTCGGGCGCACCTACACAGCCTTGTTTTTTTATTTTAGATAAGTCGCAAATTACGCATAAATCGGGTTGTACTACGGTGTCCATTTTATCGGTATCGCTGTTTACTTTATTAGATGGGAGGGGTAAGCGTACATCAAAAGGAGCTACATATACTTTACAGGCTTTGTTGCGAATATAAGCCCATAGCAGGCCGCTAAAATTAAATGAAATCTCTTGATGTACTGCATTAGGTGCAGCCATTGGCCAAATCCATCCTTTTAGCAATTCTACTCGTTCTTTAAACTGCCATCGCATATAGTCGGCATAGGTGTAGCGTTTGGTTAAATCCAATTGTTCTAAAGATGTTATGGTTGACATAAGCCTTGTTTTTGGTTGGCATTTATCCAAAGATACTGGAAATTTTGTGATTTGGGAAAAATTGTTGGTTGTTTGGTTGCTATAATGTAAACTCGAAATTAAAAGCGAAGTAATAGTTCGTTGGTCATTGAGCGACGTAAGTAGCAGGAAATATGAGGTGAATGAGCTTAAATGTTGCAAAAAGAGCTTGTTTTTAGCATCCTTTTGGGCTAGGTTGTTCAATATTTTGCTATATTGATGAATCCCGAAGGGATGTTATTATTATAGCGATTCATTTTATAAAGGATACAAACCCCGAAGGGGTGATATTATAAAATAGCACATGGGTAATCGTTTCACCTCTTCGAGGTTTAATAACCTGTTTTATTGTTTTCTATAATCGTTTCATCCCTTCGGGATTGGCAAATTGAATGATTGTTTTGGCTTTAGAATCGTTTTGGTAACTGTTAAAACCAAATCTCAAATTAATG
>JAHDBT010000441.1 GCA_020630215.1 Bacteroidota bacterium | reverse complement strand
CGTTCATAACTGCGTTTTACGCCTTGCCTTGAAAAATATAATTAAATTTCTTGGTGGAGGTTATTTTTTTCATTTCACTTATCAAATCACTTGATGGTTTAGTTTGGTCGTAACTTCCGAACTTGTTTTCCTGTGGTCCACATTTCCGAACCACCAATTTCGTCTAATTCTACCTTTAAGCCTTCACGGTAATCGCTTTTGCTGTTGGCTTCTATGGTAATTTTAGCTTCGTTACCTGTTTCTACGCTGTTGTATAAATCCTCAAAAACAGGACTTACTGCATCCCGAAAACGGTTTTTCCAATCTAGTGCGCCTCGTTGTGCTGTTGTAGAACAGTTGGCGTACATCCAATCCATTCCATTTTCTGCTACTAGGGGCATTAGACTTTGGGTGAGTTCTTCCACGGTTTCGTTAAAGGCTTCACTTGGGCTGTGTCCTCTTTTGCGTAATAAATTGTATTGTGCTTCCATTACGCCCGCTAATGCGCCCATTAATACGCCACGTTCGCCTACTAAATCGCTAGTAACCTCTTTCTTAAAAGTGGTTTCAAACAAGTAGCCCGAACCTACGCCAATGCCTAGTGCAACTACTCGTTCTTTAGCACGTCCTGTTGCATCTTGAAAAATGGCATAGCTCGAATTAATGCCTTTGCCCGCTACAAATAAACGGCGCACACTAGTACCCGAACCTTTAGGAGCTACCAAAATCACATCCACATCTTTAGGCGGAATAACACCCGTTTGCTGGTGATAAGTAACTGCAAATCCATGCGAAAAATAAAGGGCTTTGCCAGCAGTAATATGTGGTAACATTTTTGGCCAAGCTTCAATTTGTCCAGCATCAGAAAGCAGGCTTTGAATCACGGTTCCTTTTTCGCAAGCTTCCTCAATGCTAAATAAGGTTTCGCCAGGCACCCACCCATCATCAAGAGCTTTTTGCCAAGATGCGCCACCTTGTCGTTGTCCAACAATCACTTTAAAGCCATTGTCTCTTAAATTTAATGCCTGTGCAGGCCCTTGAACGCCATAACCAATAATAGCGATGGTTTCGTCCTTTAATGTTTCCAATGCTTGCGCTAATGGAAATTCTTCTCTGGTAATTACGTTTTCTTCAACGCCGCCAAAGTTAATTTTTGCCATGATGTAAATATATTTTAATTAATTTGAGTTGTTTTTAAAAAAAAGTGGTCAGTAGTCAGACCGTTCGCTTACGCTCACTGTCAGAACGCTGCGCTGTCAGTTTTTATATGCTAACGATTATTGTCTGATTTGGATAGGCTAGATGTTTGAATTTTTAACATGTTTATCAAAGCGATTTACACTTTTGCTTAAAGCCTCTGGCTTGGTAGGTGAAATCGTCAGCAAGAAAAATTCAAGAATCAAACCTCAAAATTCCCCTAGCCGTCAGCAGGGAAAATTTTTAAATTCTAAATGTTCGATCTTAAATTTTAAATGAAAAAAATCGTCAGCAAGAAAAATTCAAATATCAAGAATCAAACCTCAAAATTCCCCTAGCCGTCAGCAGGAAAAATTTTTAAATTCTAAATGTTCGATCTTAAATTTTAAATAAAAAAAATCGTCAGCATATAAAAAATCAAACCAGAAGCTCCTCCTACTTATCCTCATGATGCGCCATACTATACCCAGGATAATTATTAAGGTCGGCTAATTGTGGAAGAATTTCTTTTAGGCGAATGCCAGACATGGTAATCGCAATACGTCCAGAACGAACATATTCGGTTTCCCCATAGCTTCGCAGGGATTCTAAGAAAGCTTCTAAACTAGCTCTGTTGCCTGTTTTTTCTAGCACCAATAATTTATCGGTTTTAGCTAATAGGCGAGCATTGTTTTGATTGGCCAATGCTTCAATACTTGATATGCGAGCTAAATTACTCGTATCAATATTGACTTTAAAAATAGCTAATTGACTAGTAATTAAATCTGCATCCTCGTGGTATTCGGCATGAATAACCTCCACAATTTTACTTAATTGCTTGCATACTTTAATGGCCATATCTTCTATAACTTTAATCACTAAAGTAAAACGAGAAATGCCAATTCTTTCTGTTTCCGAAACGGTGAGGCTTTCAATGTTGATGTGCCTACGAGTTAATACCGCCGTAATACGACTTAATAAGCCAACGGTGTTTTCAGTATAAATGCTAAAAGTATAATATTTTTCCATTTTTTTATTTTTTATGGTTCCCACAGAGTTGCACGGAGTTTTTCACGGAGTCGCACGAAGTTTTTTTGGCTTCGCCGCCTCCTTTTTTTAGTGAAATCGACTCTTGGAATCTGTGGGTACTTAGTTTGTTTTAGGTGATTCTTTATACGCTTTCTTTACAAAAAACAAGATTTGTGCAACGATTCCCACGGAGTTGCACGGAGTTTTTTTGGGCTTCGCCGCCTTCTTTTCCTAGTACTTGGGATGTTTTACATCAGCAGGTAAAAAATCAAATAATACATCTCAGAAATCAAAATTCAAAAATTCAATCGTTAGCATATCAAAAATTTTAAATTCTAAATCTTCGATCTTAAATTCTAAATGAAACCCTCCCTAGCGTCAGCATGAAAAAATCAAAAATCCCATATCAAAAATCAAGAATCAAAATTCCTGTTTGTTAATCCAACCGTATTTCGGCAACGCCTGCGCCAGAAGGAACCATTGGGAAAACGTTTTCTTCTTTTTCTACGCATACTTCTAGTAAAAAGCTTTCCTTACTATCGAGCATTTCTTGTATGGCGGCATCAATTTCACTGCGTTCGCTAACTCGTTTGGCGGTAATGCCAAAGCCTTCCGTAATTTTAATAAAATCGGGGTTTTGTAATTCTACGGATGAGTAGCGGCGGTCAAAAAATAGCTCTTGCCATTGTCGTACCATTCCTAGGTGTTCGTTATTTAAAATAACAATTTTAACAGGCAGTCCCGATTGATGAATGGTGCCAAGTTCTTGCAGCGTCATTTGGAAACAGCCGTCGCCAATAATGGTAATCACTTCTCTTTCTGGAGCTGCAAATTTACAACCTAAAGCGGCAGGTAAGGCAAACCCCATCGTACCTAATCCACCAGAAGACACCCAACTGTTGGGAATTTTGTAATTATAATATCGAGCACTTGCCATTTGGTGTTGGCCAACATCGGGTACAACAATTGCTTGTCCATCCGTTTTGTCAGAAATTAAGCGAATAACTTCTCCCATTTTTAGTGGGCCATCTGTAGGATTTAGATCCCGTTTAATTATTTTTTCATATTCGATACGTTCGCATTCTTTAAAGCGAGCCATCCATTCGTCGTGAGTATTTTCCTTAACTAGTGGCAGCAATAATTGTAAGGCAGCTTTTGCATCGGCATTAATAGCTACGGTTGTTTTTACATTTTTATCAATTTCGGAAGGGTCAATTTCTATGTGAATAACTTTGGCTTGTTTAGCAAACTTTGCTAGGTTGCCTGTAATTCTATCGTCAAAGCGCATACCGATGGCAATTAATACATCGCATTCGGCACTTAGCAAATTGGGGCCGTAATTACCATGCATTCCTGGCATTCCAACACACATCGGGTGGTCGTCGTCTAGTATCGAAAGACCTTGTAAAGTGCAGGCGGTAGGTAGGTTTGCTTTTTCAATTAAGGCTTTGGCTTCTTCCTGTGCGTGCGAAATTAAAATGCCATGACCTGCTAAAACGTAGGGGCGTTTGGCTTCATTAATTAATTTAGCGGCGGCTTCAATATCTTCTATTTTAGCTTTTGGTGTTGGCCAGTAACTTCTAATTTTGGGTGCTTTTTCGTAGTGCCATTCTAATTCGCCAAATTGAGCATTTTTGGTAATGTCAATCATTACGGGTCCTGGGCGGCCGGTGTTGGCAATATAAAAAGCTTTGGCAAACACTTCTGGAATTTCACGGGCATCGGTAATTTGGTAACTCCATTTGGTTACGGGTAAAGTTACGCCAACCACATCGGTTTCCTGAAAGGCATCGCTTCCTAGTAAACTTTTAGGCACTTGTCCGCTAATGCACACAATAGGCGTAGAGTCCATTAGGGCATCGGCAATGCCTGTTACTAGGTTGGTAGCACCAGGGCCAGAGGTTACTAAACATACGCCTGGCGTTCGTTTTATCCTCGCATAACCTTCTGCCGCATGACTTGCTCCTTGTTCGTGTCGAACTAAAACGTGTTTAATTTTTCCTGCTTTTTCGTAATCGTATAAAGCATCGTACACAGGCATAATTGCGCCGCCAGGATAGCCAAATAATACGTCAATTCCTTCCTCAATTAAGCAGCGAACAACCGCTTCAGCACCTTTTATGGTTTCGGTAGGGGTGTTTAGCTTACCATTTGTTGCTACCTCATTGCTTTTGGAGGTCTCTGTTTGTGTAGTATTCAATTTCATGATAGTATAATTGTGAATGATTTTTTTTTATTGAGATTAAAGGGAGGTAAAAAACAACTACTTATCTTTCTAGGAAAGTCCCTTCTGCTAAAAAAACTACTGTTTTAAAACATAATAAAAATTTCTAAACCAATGATTAATTTCCACTTTGGTACATATCCCATCTTCGTAGGTATAATGCGTAATTTTTCCATCGGGCAAAGTTAGCTCGTAGAAATGGGGTTTTATTTGTTTTAGCGGTAAATATTTACCAAAACGTTCCGAAAAAACTTGGGTTAAACCAATCGGTTCTTCCCAGTATAAAGATACTGCACTATAATCTACTGGTTCGGTAATGTCGTATTTTTTGCCATCAACATCCACTTCATATTTATCGCCTACCCATTTCATATTGGAGTAAGTTCTTGTATTGTTGTTTAGTTGATTTAAGGTGCTTGCACTTTCTATAATTCCATCCTTATAGGTGGTTTCAAAATCGTAGGTGAGTTTTTGCATGGTAATAATTCGCATGGCTGCTATCGAACTATTTTTGCAATATACTCGCCCATCTTTTTCGGTTCTTACGGCTGTAATTTCACCAATAGGACTCGAACCCATAATGATTTCATATTTCAAAATTTGCGTTTGTTCTTGAGCGTTTGTAAAGATGCTTGTTAATAATAAAATAACAATTAGTAGGGGGTAACTGAATTGATTCATTTTTGAAAAGTTTGTTTTAGTGTGTAGCTTTTCATTTGTTAAAGTTGCATGGAATCAGTTTCAGTCGCTACTACTCAACTACTCATCTGTAACGCAACCTTCACTAGCGGAAGCAACGCATTTGTAATACTTAAAAAGTACGCCTTTACTCGCATTAGGCGGTGGTGTTTGCCATGCTGTTCGACGTTGTTTAATTTCGTTTTGAGTTAAGTGAGCATCTATGGTATTTTTTACGGCATCAATGGTAATTTTATCGCCATCTTGTAACAAAGCTAATAAACCACCTGCTTGTGCTTCGGGGGTAATGTGCCCTACTACAAAACCGTGGGTGCCTCCCGAAAAGCGGCCATCGGTAATAAGGGCTACCTCCTTGCCTAAGCCTGCGCCCATAATTGCGGAGGTAGGTTTTAGCATTTCGGGCATTCCTGGCGAACCTTTAGGTCCTTCATAACGAATCACAACTACCATGCCTTTTCCTACTTCGCCCGATTGAATGCCTTCGATAGCATCTTCTTCGCAGTTGTAAACTTTGGCTGTTCCTTCAAATCGTTCGCCTTCTTTACCTGTTATTTTAGCAACGGAACCTTCCTCTGCTAGGTTGCCAAAAAGGATTTGCAAATGCCCCGTTTCTTTTAAAGGATTGCTAAAAGGGCGCATTAAATCTTGCCTTTCTGGAAGCCCTGGTAAATTGGCTAAGTTTTCGGCAATGGTTTTTCCTGTAACGGTTAAACAGTCGCCATGCAGGTAGCCTTTTTCTAAAAGCAGTTTCATAACGGCAGGAACCCCTCCAATCTTATGTAAATCTTCCATAAGATAACGGCCACTAGGTTTTAAGTCGGCCAAAAAGGGGGTTCGGTCACTTATTTCTTGAAAATCATTGAGTTTTATAGATACATTTACCGACTTTGCCATAGCAATTAAATGCAGTACGGCATTGGTAGAACCGCCTAGAATCATGGTAATGGTAATGGCATTTTCAAACGCTTTGCGGGTCATAATGTCGCTAGGCTTAATGTCTTTTTCTAGGAGAATGCGAATGGCTTTTCCTGCATCTAAACATTCTTTTTGTTTGTCGATGCTGAGGGCAGGGTTGGAGGAGGAGTACGGTAAACTCATGCCCAAAGCTTCAATAGCCGATGCCATCGTATTAGCCGTATACATGCCTCCGCAAGCACCTGCACCTGGACATGCATTTTTTATCACGCCCATAAAGTCTTCGGGACTAATATTATCCGCAAA
>JAHDBT010000440.1:4776-6358 GCA_020630215.1 Bacteroidota bacterium | reverse complement strand
AACACAAGTACAAAAATGGCTATCTCTTTTTAAAGGGGAGTCAGATTGATGGGTAATTATTACCTCCCCTTTGTGTTTAACAAAAACAATTCAACAATCAAACAATTCAACCATAAACCATGAATTTTCATTCACATATTCTCCCCATACCTTACAAAGACGCTTTATATTATTACAAACGTTTACATACAGACCGACCTAATTTTGTTTTTGAATCAACCGATGCGGCAGATAAGTCTAGTCGGCTATCTTTAGTTGGTACAGAACCTATTTTGGAATTAAAAGGTAAAAGCGATTTTTGCGAGGTAATTTGTTTAGCAGAAAGAGGTAAAGTGTTTTTCAATTTTTTAAAAGATAAATTTCAGGATGGATTTTCTTTAATGTCGGAGAAAAAATTTGTAATACATTTACCCAAAGCCAAATTTTCAGGAGAAGAAAACCAACGTTTCACGCGTCAAAATATCGGACAAGTAATTCGTCAATTATTAATTAATTTTCAATTACAAGAAAAAAATTTCATGGGATTGTATGGTGCATTGTCTTACAATTTTATTTATTTATTTGAAGAGGTAGAACGCTCGCCAACTAAGCAACAAGTCAGCCCCGATTTTCATTTATTTCTATTCGATAATTTATTGTTTTTTAATCACCTCATGCAGCAGGCCTATATCTACAGCATCCGCCAAACACCTGCCGCAGCCAAAGAAAATGCCGAAAAATTACAAGCACACCTACTAGCAGCCGAGCCAAAAAAATATGTCCAACCAACGATTAATAAACCCACAATTACACCCGATAATAAAACCTTTAAAAAACAAGTAGAACACGCCCGTAAATTGTGTTTAGAAGGGGAATTAATGGAAGTGGTTTTTAGTAGAAAAATTAGCGCAACAATGGAAGGCGATACACTGCCTATTTACGAAAATTATCGAAATATAAATCCATCTCCCTACATGTTCCATTTCGATTTTGGCGACGAAATTTTACTAGGAACCAGCCCCGAAGTAATGATACGCTACGAAAACGGAAAAGTAATTTTACGTCCTATTTCGGGCAGTATTGCCAGAGGGAAAAGCGTAATTGAAGACCATCACAATATGATGCAGTTACTCAACGACCCCAAAGAAAAATCAGAATTAGATATGTTGATTGACTTGGGCCGCAACGACTTAGCCAAAGTTTGTAAACCAAACATTAAAATTGAGCAATACCGAGTTGTCGAAAAATACTCGCATGTAATGCACACGGTAGCACAAATTGCTGGCGAATTACAAGACGATAAAATTGGATTAGATGCACTCATTGCCAGCCTTAATGCAGGTACGCTTACTGGCGCACCCAAAGTACGAGCTATGCAAGAAATAGAAAAAATAGAAGAACATTCGCGAGGATATTATGGCGGTTGTGTAGGCTACTTTTTATTAAATGGCGAAGTCAACACGGGAATAATTATTCGTACCGCACACATTAAAAATAACATGCTCAATTATTGCAGCGGCGCAACCCTTTTATACGAATCAGACCCCGAAAAAGAATTAATAGAAACCAATTTTAAAGCCGAAGCATTTATGAAAAATTTAGA
>JAHDBT010000440.1:0-4676 GCA_020630215.1 Bacteroidota bacterium | reverse complement strand
AGAAACTCCGCATATAATGAAATACCAAAAAATATTAATGATAGATAATTTCGATTCTTTTACCTACAACCTAGTAGATTATTTTAAACAATTAGGTTGCGAGGTATTAGTTTATAGAAATACCGTAAAACCCGAACAATTATTATCTGTCGATTTCGATTTATTGGTTTTATCACCAGGTCCATCTGTGCCTAAAAATGCAGGTAATTTGTTTGATATTATCAATCAATTTTACCAACACAAACCTATTCTAGGAATTTGTTTAGGTTTGCAAGCATTAGTAGAATTTTTTGGTGGCAAATTAAAGTTTATAGAACCGCATCATGGCAAAGCCAATAAAATTATCAACGATCAAAAAACCATTTATACGGGTTTAGACTCGGTAATTGAAATTGCCCGTTACCATTCCTTAGCTGCGGAGGTTGTACCCAATAGTTTCGAGATTTCTGCCCATTCGCAAGATGGAACGGTCATGTCTATTCGCCATAAATTATTACCAATTGAAGCCGTACAGTTTCACCCCGAGTCGGTACTAAGTATGCGAGATGAAGTAGGAATGCGGATGCTAAAAAATGTAATAGAAGGAAAAGTATCTAGCGGAAATATCCATTACACCCAATTAATGAAAAAAATCTCCGATAATGAGCAATTAGCAGAAGAAGATGTTGCTGCTTTTGTAAATCACATTGTAGAAGACCAATTAACGGAAGACCAAAAACTAATTTTACTAGTAGCCTTATCTCAACAATTACGGGAAGCGAATAACTTAGTACATTTTATCAACGTATTACAGGCGCACAATGCTTATAAGGTAAATAGTGAAATCAGCGAAATAGGATTAGATATTTGTGGTACAGGCGGTTCTGGAATGCCCCGTTTTAATACCTCTACCATATGTGGTATTTTATTAGCACATTTAGGCGTTCCTATCATCAAACACGGCAACAAAGCCGCATCAGGTCGTTTTGGTAGCTTCGATTTGCTGGAAGAAATGGGCGTGCCAATACAAGCCTCGCAAACCCAGTTAGAACGAGCCTTAAAAGCAACCAATTTAGCCTATTTATATGCTCGACAAACCCATCCCGTAGTAGGAAAGTTTGCGCCTACTCGTGCTAGGATGGGCGTGCCTACGGTATTTAATGTAATTGGGCCATTGCTAAATCCCTACAGTCCACAGCGGCAATTTATTGGGACTGCTTTTGCCCAATTTATGGAGGTGATTTTCGAGACGGGGATATTAATGGGTAAAAAACAATTAGTCGTTGTTCGTTCCGACGATGGACTAGATGATATTTCCATCTCTACGACCACCAAAGTATTATCTTACAATAATGGCGAACGCAAAACCATCACTCTAAGCCCCCAAGATTTTGGCATCGAACCCGTTCCTTTCGATTTGCTGAAAACCGAAAATAAACACGAAAATATACGCATCGCCAATGAGCTATTAAATGGCGAATTAAATTCCGAAAACTACAAACTCATTGCCGCCAATGCCGCTTTTATCTACGCCAATTTTAAAGAAAAAATGGACTTAAAAGAGGCCTACCAATTGATGGTCGAAACCATGAAATCAGGTGCATTAGCCGAACAATTAAAACAATACAACCAAAGTATTAAAGCTGTAGAAGTAGTAAGCTAGGGATGGTTGAATTTTGATTTGAAATTTATTCCGTGGTTAATTAACTGCGTCTATTATTCATGGGAAGAAAAGATTTTACAATCCCGTAGGGATGACCGACATTGTAGCCTCGGAATTTATTCCGTGGGTTAATGAATTGCACGGTTAATTTATCACCCCTAAAAAAATAGCAAGAAAAAAATAAAATGAACAACATCCTAACCAAAATTGTAGCAACCAAAAAAGAGGAAGTTAAAAAACTATATCAGCAATACGATATAGAAAAACTAAAGAAAGAAATACAAAAATCCCCCATTTCTTTTTATCAAAAACTAGCAGAAAAAGCTCAAAAAAATGAAAAATTTCTCCTTACCGAATTTAAAAGAAAATCTCCTTCCGAAGGGTGGATAAATAAAGATGTGGCTATTAATCAACAAGTAAATAAATACCAAAATTTAGGAACAAATGCCATTTCTGTACTAACCGATTATTCCTATTTTGGAGGCACTTACAAGGATTTAAACGAAGTGAGTAATTGCATTGAAAATACATCCATTTGTGTATTAAATAAAGAGTTTATTATTGATGAAATACAAGTCTATTTAGCGAGGAAAAATGGCGCAAATATTATTTTATTAATTGCTGCTATTTTAGAAACTACACAATTTAATCACCTTAAAACCCTAGCAGAAAACCTAGGTATGGGCGTTATTGCCGAAATACACAATGCCGAAGAATGGGAGGTGATTAAAGATTTAAATTGCAAAGTGATAGGCATAAACAACCGCAATTTAAACAACTTTAAAACCGCATTAAATAATTGTAATTTTCTAGCACAACTAATTAATAGTGAGTCTTTTATAATTGCCGAATCAGGAATGAAAAGTAATTTGGATTTACAAATAGCAGGGGCTTATTCACATGGTTTTTTAATTGGCACGTCCTTAATGCGTAATGAAATTGATTTAGCAGCCGTTAATCAAAAAAACTATTTCTTTAAAGCCTGTGGATTAAAAACTGCCCAAGAAATAAATAATGTAGAAGCCAATTTAATAGGCATTAATTTCTCTCCAGTTAGCAAAAGAAAAATTAATTTATCCGAATTAGAAAACGGAATTATTCCTAGTAATGCGGTAGCCGTTTTTTACAATAATTCTGTAACAGAAATAGAATCGATACTCACTAAATTTAGTTTTAAATATGTGCAATTATATGCGGAAGATGTGCCATTATCATTTATTCAGCAGTTAAAACAAAAAGTAATTTTAGCAATAAGAGTAAAGACGAAAGAAAGCCTAAAAAAAATAAACCAATATGCACCATTTATTGATTTATTTATTTTAGATGCCGCACAACCAGGAAAAGGAAAATCCATACAAGTAGAAATTCCACGAAATTTCCCGTACCCATTTTTATTAGCAGGAGGCATTAACGAAACTAATTTAAATAAAGCTCAAAACTACACCAATTGTTTAGGCGTAGATATTGCCTCTGGCATAGAAACAAATGGACAGGTAGATTTGGAAAAAATAACAAACATCAACAAAAAAATAAACGGGTTATCATTTGTTATGAAAGACTATGAGAGATAAATATATTTGTCTTTACCACCAATGACCACAGCGTGGTTAAAGTATGTTAACCCCAAAAAAAGAAAAAGCCTACGACCCCAGCGGAGTCGCACCTTCAAGTAATACCCCAAAAACAACAATTCCCACGTTAGCAAAAAAGCAATTCATCAATAAAACAATTTAACCATTAATACAATGCAACCTATATCCTCAATAGATTATAAAACATTAATACTAGAAACCAACGGCTATTTTGGCGAGTATGGCGGTATGTTCATCCCCGAAGTTATTCGACCAAATATGGAAGCTTTGACAGCTACTTTTTTTGCTTGTAAAGACGACCCCGATTTTATAGCAGAATTAAAACAAGCTTATAAAGAATTTTCTGGTCGCCCTACACCCTTAACCCCATTAACAACCCTAAGTGAACAATTAGGAGGCGCACAAATTTACTTAAAACGCGAAGGCTTAAACCACACGGGCGCACACAAAATTAATCATTGCATCGGTCAAGTACTACTCGCAAAACGACAAGGCAAAAAACGCATTATTGCCGAAACAGGCGCAGGACAACATGGTTACGCAACAGCCGCCGTATGCGCTCGCTACAATATGGAGTGTGTGGTATACATGGGCAAAAAAGATTACGACCGCCAACGCCCCAATGTATTTTGGATGGAAACTTTAGGTGCGAAAGTAATTCCTGTAATGGATGGCAGCCAAACTTTAAACGATGCTGTAATTGCAGCCTTTAAAGACCTAATTGCACATCCCGAAGATTCGCATTACCTATTAGGGTCGGCAGTAGGACCACATCCTTTTCCAGTACTCAATACGTATTTCCAAAAAATAGTAGGCGAAGAGATAAAGGAAGAAATGCAACAACAACTAGGGCGATTACCCGATATATGTGTCGCCTGTGTAGGCGGCGGTAGCAATGCGATGGGTATGTTTTTCGAGTTTTTAAATGAGGAAGCTGTTACGCTAGTTGGTGTAGAAGCAGGCGGGCGAAGCAGCAAGGTAGGCGAACATGCAGCGAAAGTAAACTATGGCAAAAAAGGAATTTTTGAAGGTTATTATTCCTATTTTTTGCAAGATGATGATGGTAATATTTCCAATACCCATTCTGTTTCCGCAGGTTTAGATTACTGTGGGGTAAGTCCAATATTAGCTTATTTATATGATCAAAAAAGAGTGCAATTTGCCAATGCCACAGATGTAGACACCCTAGCAGCGGTTAAACAATTGGCCCAAAATGAGGGCATTATACTAGCCCTCGAATCGGCACATGGTTTATCCTATGTTTTAGAACAAGCTCCCCAATTAAGTAAAGATAAAATCATTGTATTAAACGGTTCTGGGCGTGGCGAAAAAGATTTGTTTATTACCATGAAACACTTTCAAGCCGACAGCCTTAAAATTTTTATGGAAAACCAATTAAAATCTTTATAAAATGCTTTATCCATTAGTGAAATGAAAAAAAT
>JAHDBT010000014.1 GCA_020630215.1 Bacteroidota bacterium | reverse complement strand
AAGTAGTTTGTTGTAGGACTCTTTTTGTTGGATGATGGGGCTTACAACTGTAACAAACGGGTTGAAACCGTCAACGGTGCATCAAGTCCTGATACTGTAAAAAACGGGTTGAAACCCGTTCTACAAAAGCTGCTAAATCATAGCTACCTTTATTCCCTAGACAAAGCAAAATTCTCCTCCTGGGAGGAGATTAAGAGGAGGGTAAAAACCCCAAACATAAATAAACCCAAATACTAAAAAATACACCATGCTCCATAGGAGCAACCTCTTTATAGAAAAACACGCAATATAAAACCTAGCGCCGTAGGTGCGACCTATTAAACTATTGATGCCCTAATTACCCCGCCTCACTTGTTCTATCCCCCACCTATATCAAACAGACCACACCTACGGCGTTTGTAATTTTTTGCATTAAAAATGCTATAAACAGCTTGTACCTGTTCCAGCCCCTTTAAAAATCTTCTTCTCCTACGCCCAAAAAGACAAAGCCCTAAGAGATGAAATAGACAAATACCTACGCCCCATCAAAAAAGCCAACACCTGGCACGACAACCAAATTGCCCCTGGCGAAAAATGGAACGAAAAAATCCTAGCAGAACTACACAGCGCAGATGTGGTGCTCTTCCTAATTAGTGCCAACTTTTTAGCCACTGATTATAATTATGGAGGAAGAAGTACACTTAGCTTTAGAAAGAGAACAAACTGGGCAGACCAAAGTTATTCCTATTATTTTGAGTGATTGTTTGTGGGAGGATACCGACCTTGCTAAATTTAATCCTTTACCAGAAAAAGGCCAACCCATTAGTCAATACCAATTACAGGATGAGGTTTTAGCAGAAATAGGGAGGAGTATTAGGGATGTTGTTAATGATTTAAGAGGGGAATAGCGGATGGAATTTTCTGTAACATAAATTTTAGTTAGCTTTATAATTGGTTTAATACTATTGTTTTGTGGGCAAAAATCAACCTATTTGGTTTGTTAACATGCTAGGTTTTACCCACCCCTCGCCCCTCCAAAGGAGGGGAATTTGCTTTGTCTAGCGAATAATGGTGGTATTGTTTTAAACAGGATGGCTAATTTTATTTACCTTAAAATGCCTCGCCACCAAAGGAAAGGGAATTTGCTTTGTTTAGCGAATAATGGTGGCATTGTTTTAAACGGGATGGCTAATTTTATTTACCTTAAAATGTCCGCTCTGTGTGCCTCTGTGAGAACAATCCCCCGTATATCAAAATGTCTGAATTTGGTTGGGCTGGCTGCTTGGATTTTTTGGATGGTATGTTAACCTCAAATTTAAATCCTAAACTCCTCCTGCAACAAACAAAATGAGGTTTGAAACACCTGTACATTCAATCTCCAGATTGAATACCGCTTACCAGAATGATCCGCTAGTACCTTAACTGATAGTCGAAGCACCTTGCGAGAGGCACTTGTAAGTCTATTGTAAAAGGCTTGCTGCTCGGCAGTTTTTTTCTATCCTCAAATTTTGGATTTTTGCTTGTCATCTGGAGATGCCAAGTACAGGCACTCCGAACGACTATAGAAACGATAATCCGATTATTTTGGCTCTTGTACAAAGGCATTCCTAAGTGAAGAAACAATAACCAATTATCAAATCACAAATTCCAAATAACATCCAATCGCCAGCATATCAAAAATTTTAATTCTTCAATCCTAAATCCTCGATCTTAAATGAGAACCCTCCTAATACCGTATCTGCTGCACCCCAATTTTACTAGCATTAAAGCGATAATAATTAAAATCGAAAACGGTAACGGCACGGTCTAAGTTGAGGTCGCTGTTGAGGTATTGGTTGAGGCCAGAGACTTCTATTACATAGTTGTTAAAATCGTTGACGGTAATTACGCCATCGCCATTTATATCGCCTGTGTGTAGTACGGATACGCCGTCGCTCATTTCTTTTAACTGGCTCGGTCCATAAGCTTGGGTGATGTTGGTGGTAAAATCGTAGGAGGTAGTTGGGGCAAAGGTGATGCTTGTATTACTGAGTACATCTAAGTGGTTTCTATGTCGTACAACGATGTAGTAATCGTCGGTGATAGGGAGGTTGTTTAACTTAATGCCTGCATTGCCTTGTACATCTACTATCGAACCGTCGGCTAGTAAAATGGCGGCAGACTGAAATTCTACGATGTTGTTATCTACCCCGTTTCTCACTTCTACCAATACCCAATCTATCATATCGGTAGAAATGCTGCTTAGGGTTTCGGTGCCAGCGTAATCCCACGGGGCGGTGTTGTAGGGTTGTGATAAAGGTAGTAAGCCGTTTACATTTATGCCATTCACCATCATACCACTAGTAGCATCATACGGACCTTCCAAAAATACTTTTACTTGTAATAAACCCGAACAATCTTCTAGCACAATGGTTTGGTTCAATATATCCTGACAAGGGCTGCTGCCTGTTGTGTAGGTAATACTGTAATTGCCAGGGGCAAGAATAGCAGGATTAAAAACGCCCGCATTTGTTACGCCTGTTCCCGACCACGAACCGCCGCTTGTACCTGTTACCAATGTATTTAAATCAATGGCAGTGTCGCAAGTTTCTAGGTTTTGTAGGGTCCAACTAGCATCGGGTCCACTAGCTACGGTTATGATGCCGCCTACTACATCTTGGCACAAACCTCCACCTACGCTATAAGTAATGCTGTAAGCACCAACACTCATTCCGCTAGGATCAAAAATACCTGCGGCATTGACTCCTGAACCAGACCAAGTGCCTCCACTAGTACCTGTTACCAAAGCATTTAAATCTATCGGATTGTCGCATTCGGCAATGTTAATGGTGTTGTTCCAAGCAGCACTTGGCGAAGCAATTACAGTAATGGTTTGGCTGGTGCTTGTAGAACAACTGCCCGTACCTACGCTATAGGTAATGGAGTATGCCCCAAACGGATAAATAGAAGGGTCGAAGATACCATTCGTTCCAACGCTGCCTCCTGACCACGTACCGCCGCTTGTGCCTGTTACCATAGTATTTAAATCTATCGAAGCATCACAAACAGCAATGTCGAAACCGCCACTCCAAGTAGGATCTGGACCAGCTACTACAGTAATGGTTTGACTAACGGCATTTTGGCAAGTGCCTGTGCCTACGGTATAGGTAAGGGTGTAGTTTCCTACGGCTAAGGTGCGTGGGTCAAACGAGCTGCTGCCTATAAGGGTGCTGCCTGTCCAAGTACCACCATTTGTGCCTGTTACCCAAGTATTTAAATCTACCGTGCTATCGCAAGTTGCTAGAACGAGGGGTGTCCAAGCGGCATTGGGGGCAGCGATTACCATTATGTTTTCGGTACTAGTAAACTCACAGGTGCCTGTGCCTACCGTATAGGTAACGGGATAAGTGCCAGGAGCTAATCCACTAGGATTAAACATGTCGGAAGAATTTACGCCTGTACCACTCCAAGTACCACCGCTTGTACCATTTACCAAAGCATTTAAATCTATCGAAGGTGCACATTCGGCTACGCTGGTGCTTGTCCAACTAGCATTAGGAGCAGTGGTTATGGTTATATTTTGATTAGCCGAAAATTGACAAGTGCCTGTACCTACTGTGTAAGTAATTGGATATGTGCCTGCTGTTAATCCGCTAGGGTCAAACATGCCAGATGCGCTTACGCCTGTGCCTGTCCATGCGCCACCACTTGTGCCGCTTACTTGTAAATTTAGGTCTAAGGTGGCATCACATGTTGCTAAACTTGTGCCTGTCCAACTCGCATCAGGGGCGGCGGTTATGGTTATATTTTCATTGGTAGAAAATTGGCAGGTGCTTGTTCCTACCGTGTAGGTAATTGGGTAAGTGCCTGCGGTTAGTCCACTAGGGTCGAACATACCAGATGCGCTTACGCCTGTGCCTGTCCATGTACCGCCAATTGTGCCAGTTACTTGTGGGTTTAAGTCTAAGACGGCATCACATGTTGCTAAACTTGTGCCTGTCCAACTCGCATCAGGGGCGGCGGTTACGGTTATATTTTCATTAGTAGAAAATTGGCAGGTGCCTGTGCCTACTGTGTAGGTAATTGGGTAAGTACCTGCCGCTAATCCGCTAGGGTCAAACATGCCAGCTGCACTTACACCTGTGCCTGTCCAAGCACCACCACTATTGCCTGTTACTTGCAAATTTAAGTCTATTGCTGCATCACATTCCACTAGGCTTGTGCCTGTCCAAGTAGCATCGGGAGAGGCAGTAACAATTATATTTTCATTAGTAGAAAATTGACAAGTGCCTGTACCTACGGTGTAAGTAATTGGATAAGTGCCTGCCGCTAATCCGCTAGGGTCAAACATGCCAGATGCGCTTACGCCTGTGCCTATCCATGCACCGCCACTTGTGCCATTTACTTGTGGGTTTAAATCTATTATGGCATCGCATTCCGCTAGACTTATACCTGTCCAGCTTGCATCAGGAGCTGCGGTTATGGTTATATTTTCGTTGGTAGAAAATTGGCAAGTGCCGGTGCCTACAGTGTAAGTAATGGGATAAGTGCCTGCTGTTAATCCGCTAGGGTCAAACATGCCAGATGCGCTTACGCCTGTGCCTGTCCATGCGCCACCACTTGTGCCACTTACTTGTGGGTTTAAATCTATTGCTGCATCACATGCTGCTAAACTTGTGCCTGTCCAACTCGCATCAGGAGCTGTGGTTACGGTTATATTTTCGTTGGTAGAAAACTGGCAAGTGCCAGTGCCTACCGTGTAGGTAATTGGGTAAGTGCCTGCTGTTAATCCACTAAGGTTAAACATGCCAGATGTGTTTACACCTGTGCCTGACCAAGTACCGCCGCTATTGCCTGTTACTTGTAAGTTTAAGTCTATTGCCGCATCACATTCCACAATGCTTGTGCCTGTCCAACTCGCATCGGGGGCTGCGGTTACAGTTATATTTTGATTGTTGGTAAATTGGCAAGAACCAGTACCTACCGTGTAAGTTATTGGATAGGTACCTGCTGTTAATCCGCTAGGATCGAACATACCAGATGTGCTTACGCCTGTGCCTGTCCAAGAGCCTCCGCTTGTACCTGTTACTTGTGGATTTAGGTCTATGGCTGCATCACATTCCGCTAGGCTTACACCCGTCCAACTTGGGTCGGGAGCGGCAGTTACAATGATATTTTGATTAGTCGAAAATTGGCAAGTGCCTATGCCTACGGTGTAGGTAATAGGATAATTGCCTGCGGTTAATCCACTAGGGTTAAACATGCCTGATGTGCTTACACCTGTGCCTGTCCAGGTGCCACCGCTTGTGCCTGTGACTTGTGGATTTAGGTCTATGGCTACATCACATTCCACTAGGCTTGTGCCTGTCCAACTAGCATCGGGAGCAGTGGTTATGGTTATATTTTGATTGCTGGTAAATTGGCAAGAACCCGTTCCTACCGTATAGGCTATTGGATAAATACCACTCGCTAAATTGCTAGGGTCAAAAATGCCTGTGGTGTTTACGCCTGTACCTGTCCAAGACCCTCCGTTTGTGCCAACTACTAAGGTATTTAAATCAATACTAGCATCGCAATCTTGCAAACTTGTTGGTGTCCAGGACGGGTCTGGGGCTGCGCTTACGGTTATGTTTTGGACATCTGTGCCTAAGCAAGTGCCTGTGCCTACGGTGTAGGTAATGGGGTAGGTGCCTGCTGTTAATCCAATAGGGTTGAATGTGCCTGTGGTGCTTACGCCTGTACCTGTCCATGTGCCACCACTATTACCCGTTACTTGTGAATTTAGGTTGATGGCAGCGTCACAGGTTAGTAGGCTTGCGCCTCCTGTCCAAGTTGCATCAGGTGCAGTAGTTGTAAAATTATAAATTACCGAGTAGCCCCCCGAAAATCCCGTGCAATTACTTCGTATTTGCACTTCGTAATCTGTACATCCTTGTAAGCCATTGGCTCCAATGGTTAAAGCATTAGCGTTGTTGCCTGTCCAGGCAGATGCCCCAAGCGGTCTATATCTAATGGTGTAATCGTTGGCGGTGCTGATGGCTGTCCAGTTAAAAACGGCAGTTGTTTCGGTAATGGTTCCGAAGGTAATTACTGGTGCAGCGCAAGAAGCATAAGTAGTAAAATTATGGGTAACAGAGAAAGGACTTACTACCCCACTTCCACAATCAATTTCTATTTCTATTTCGTAAGGGGTAGCAGGGGTTAATCCTGATAAAGTAACATTGTTGAGTGGGCTAGTAGTGCTTGTCCAAGTAGTACTGCCAACAGGTCGGTATTGAATATTATAAGCAATAGCATTGGGGTCGGCATCCCAGGTTACCAGCACCGATACATCCGTTAAATTGGTATGTGTTACATTTACTGGAGCAAAAGTACAAGCAGGGATAGGTGTTAATTCTATATCTAAGTAAGTAATGGTGCCATTGGCTGATAAGATAACGGTAGCCGTACCTGGATAATATCCTGTAGCGGTAACATTTACGGTATACGTGCCTACGGTAGCTGCGCCTGTTTTATAAATCCCCAAAAAATCAGTATTATCTATCGAAGAAGAAACGCCTACAATCTCTACTGCTGCATTTGGAATTACTGCGCCTGTATTCATGTCGGTAATGACTCCTTCTAGGTAGCAGGCTTGGGTAAAAGTGTGCGAAAATACGTGTAAGCCTTCTTGTCGGTCGCTGGCAATAATAGTACCTGTAGCAAAGTAAGGATATACCCCCCAATCGCCAAAATAACCATTTCCAGAATAGCCAATCGAAGTATCGTAATTGGCAATTTCTATGAGGTTATCAGGATAAGTAGCATCTAGCACTACTACACCAGAGGTATAGTAGGAGTTGACTACAAAGTTTCCTAGTACAAAAGTATTGTGTGGCACTACATTAGTTCCGGGGAAGGACTGCCATCGGTCTAATTCTTTAATATCATAAATATCAGACACATCGTAAGCCGTAACCCATGCATCTGATTTTTCATCTACTAAAAAGATATAATTACCATCATCTGATAACCAACAAGCATGGGCAAAAGATTTTGGCGATGGTTGCGAACTTAATAAAACGGGAGCCGCTTTGTTGGTTACATCTACTACGCCTAATTGTCCTGCATAAATTTCGCTGGTCCACATGGTATCACCTCTTACAAAACCGTCATGAACGTAATTGGTATTGTAAATTCCTAAATAAGTAGGATTGGTAGGATTGGCATTGATGTCGCAAATAATGGTTCCATTACCTACGGTTCCTGTGTAAGCACCAAATAAATAGCCAATGCCGTTTTCGTCAATAAAAATATTGTGCGAATCGGTATAACCAATACCTAAGTTGGTGGTAGACGTAGTAATTGCGCCTGGTAATCCACTTAAATCAATAATTAATAAGCCGCCGCCACTAGGAGATTCGTTGACTACATAAGCATGAGTTCCCCAAGTTTTGAGGTCTCGCCAATTGTTATTTACACCTGGTATAAAGTGTAATTCGGTAGGCGTGCTAGGCGTAGTGCTGATATCTACAATAGATACGCCCGTTTGTGTACCAACTAGGGCATACTCGTTTCCGCTAGGATCGGTATAGCCCCAAATATCGTTAATTCCCTCATTGTAGGCCAACTGGCCAGTAAGGGTCATGTTTAATTGTGCATAAATAGGGGAAAAATTGGCTGCTAGAAAAATGCAAATACAAAAAAAAGCGTATCTTAACGGCTTCATAATATCAAATTAGGATAATTAAAATCTATTTTCTTTAAAGGGGCGGCACTTTTTAGTTTGTCTTGGTGTTGTTTAGGGAAGTCAAAGTAGCGGATGACAGCACTCATCCGTTCAGTAAATAGATTAGTGGATGGGTTACCTCATCCATTATCAAAAAGCTAGACTACGCTAAAGCGCACTACTATTCAACAATAGCAAATAAGATGCCTTAGTTATTACGCAAAGTTAAACTAAATTGTTTAGATAATAATAGGCTAACATTTATAAAATTACTGTATAAAGTCTTTTTATTACCATAATAATGAGGCTTTTAAAGAAAAAAGGAATTTGTATTATATTTTATTATAATTCAGAAAGTAGATCAATCCTCTTAAACTTAGCAAAAGAAGTATACGTTTATGAAAGGCGAATTGAAGATATTTAACACGATTAGCAAAAAGAAGGAAGTTTTCACCCCTATAGAAGCGGGTCATGTAGGCATGTATGTGTGTGGGCCAACGGTTTATGGCGATCCGCATTTAGGTCATGCACGCCCTGCGGTAACCTTTGATGTGGTTAACCGTTATTTTAAGCATTTGGGCTACAAGGTGCGTTATGTGCGTAATATTACGGATGTAGGCCACCTAGAAGATGAGGTAGCTGGTGAAGGCGAAAGCAAAGTAGAAAAAAAGGCCAAGCTAGAAAAGCTGGAGCCTATGGAAATTGTAAAATTTTACACCGACCGCTATCACGATGCTTGTGCCTTGCTCAACACCTTGCGTCCTAGTATAGAACCTACCGCATCGGGACATATTATTGAACAGATTGAGTGGGTGCAAAAAATATTAGAGTCGGGTTATGCTTATGAGTCGAATGGATCGGTGTATTTTGATGTACGGAAGTATGGTGCGGATCATCCTTATGGCATTTTATCGGGTAGAAAATTGGAAGATTTACTAGAACGGGAAACCGTTCGAGAACTAGAAGGTCAATCGGAAAAAAGACACCATGTTGATTTTGCAATATGGAAAAAAGCAGCTCCCGAACATATTATGCAATGGACTTCGCCCTGGGGCAGTGGTTTTCCGGGCTGGCATTTGGAGTGTTCGGTAATGAGTACCAAGTACCTAGGTGAAACGTTTGATATTCATGGCGGTGGTATGGACTTATTGTTTCCGCATCACGAAAGTGAAATTGCTCAATCAACTGCTTGCTGTGGACATGATTCGGTGCGCTATTGGATGCACAATAATATGATTACGATTAATGGGCAAAAAATGGGCAAATCGCTCAATAATTTTATTACCCTCGAACAGTTATTCAATGGCGAACACACCGCACTTGAACAAGCCTATACGCCTATGACGATTCGCTTTTTTATGTTGCAAGCACATTATCGCAGCACCGTCGATTTTTCTAACGAAGCTTTACAAGCAGCCGAAAAAGGATATAAGCGTTTAATGTCGGCTTTAAAACTGGTGAATGGTTTTGCTCATCCTGGTAATGAAACGGCTGGCAATGCTGACGAAGAAGCTGCCGTATTAAAAGCAATGGACAACTGCTACGAACACATGAACGACGATTACAATACTGCTAGAGCATTAGCCGAATTGTTTGAGTTGAGTAGTAAAATTAATGCCATGCATAATAAACAAATGCCTGCAAACGCTATTAGTGCAGCGACTTTTGCTCGATTAAAAACGCATTTTAATGCCTTTATTACCGATATTTTAGGTTTATCTGATGAAACACATGCAGGCAACGATGGCTTAACGGATGGCTTAATGGATTTGATTCTAAAAATTCGTAGCGAGGCTAGAACCAATAAAGACTGGAATACTTCTGACTTGATTCGGGATAAACTGAATGAGTTGGAAATTACGGTTAAGGATGGGGCTGATGGGTCGTCTTGGAGTTTGTAGTTTTTTTTAGTGGTCAGGGGTCAGATCGTTCGCTTCGCTCTCTGTCAGATCGCTGCGCTGTCAGTTTTTTATGCTGACGCTAGGGATTTTTGATTCTTGATTTTTTCCTGCTGACGATTGTTCCCACGGAGACTCACGAGGTTTGGCACTAAGTTGCACGGAGTTTTATTATGCTGATGTAAGGATTTTTGATTGTTGACTTTTGTGCCGTAGGTACAACCTGTTTATAGAAACCCGAATATCAAACCAACAAGCGCCGTAGGTGCGACCTGTTTTTCATTGAAAATTTAGATTCTTGATTTTTTCTTACTGACGCTAGGGATTTTTGAATTTTGATTCTTGAAATTTGATTTTTGATTTTTTCTTGCTGACGATTGTTCCCACGGAGACTCACGAGGTTTGGCACTAAGTTGCACGGAGTTTTATTATGCTGATGTAAGGATTTTTGATTGTTGACTTTTGTGCCGTAGGTACAACCTGTTTATAGAAACCCGAATATCAAACCAACAAGCGCCGTAGGTGCGACCTGTTTTTCATTGAAAATTTAGATTCTTGAATTTTGATTTTTTCTTACTGACGCTAGGGATTCTTTATTTTAGTTATACTAAGTGGTTTGTCAACCAATTTATGATAAGTTCCGCATCATGTTTTATCGGGTGTCAACTTATCATAATTAACTTGACAGGCTACTAAGTAATGGAAACAAAATAAAATGAACCATTATTACTTATCCCTTTTCACTAACGTATTTTTTTTACTATTCCGATGAACATACTATTTATATAACATCATGAAAAGAACGTTTTTTACTACTTCATTCTCTAGCACCTATATTTGTGTATTGCTATTAGGTTGCTTTTTTGCTTTTTTTACTGCTTGCGATCCAGATAGCGGTAGCAGCACTAATAATAATCCGTCTACACCAAAAACAAATGGTTCGGGGGCTGGTAGTACGGCTGCTAAAAAGGACGTAACGGTTCCTAAATTTGATGGTGCTTCGGCTTATAATTATATTAAAAAGCAGGTGGATTTTGGCCCTCGCATGCCTGGCACAGATGCACATAAGGCTTGTGCAAGCTGGCTGGAAAGCGAGTTAAAAAAGTATGCAGGGGAAGTAATCGTGCAAAAAGGAACGGTAAAGGCTTATACAGGCCAAGATTTACCAATGTACAATGTTATTGGTTCTTTTAATCCAGAGAATAAAGAACGGATTATGTTTTGCGCTCATTGGGATACTCGCCATATTGCCGAACAAGACCCAGATGCGACCAAACAAAAAGAGCCTATTTTAGGAGCTAATGATGGTGGCAGTGGCGTAGGTGTATTGCTAGAAATTGCTCGGGTACTAAAAGCCAATCCTATTGATTTAGGGGTGGATATTATCCTTTTTGATGTAGAAGATTATGGCAATCCAGAGGTGACGGATTCTTATTGTTTGGGTTCGCAGTATTGGAGTAGAACGCCTCACAAACCTGGCTACACGGCAAAATATGGCATTTTATTGGACATGGTTGGTGCGAGTGATGCCCTCTTTTTAAAAGAGCGTTACTCGTTAGCCTATGCGCCGCAGGTGGTTAAAAAAGTATGGGAAACGGCTAACAAATTGGGCTATGGCACTTATTTTTCTAACGACTATACGGCTAGTAGAATTACGGATGACCACTTGTATGTTAACAAAATTGCCAAAATTCCAACTATTGACATTATCCATTATAGCAATGACGCTACAGCAACAGGCTTTGGCGAATTTTGGCATACACACGATGATGATATGGATATTATTAGTAAATCGACCTTGAAGGTTGTTGGCCGTACTTTATTAACGGTTATTTATAATGAGGATGCGGGAAAATAGGAAGTAAATTGCGGAATGGTTTGGCTAGGAAACAGTTTGGGCGTATTGTGATTGGAATGCTAGAAAAAAATACTATCTACCTAATACATGGTATTACTTTGTAACCAGTAAAACACACTGTTATGATAGCACCACAATTGCCTAAATTTACGCATGGTTTTATATCCGCAGTATGCTTACTAGGATTAATTATTAGCTCTGTTTTTTGCCATGCACAAGAACAAAGAAACCTTTTTTTTAATAGTTTCGAGAATGTAATTCGATTAGATTTCAGTACCGATCCGCCTACGCCTTTCCCCACAGGCATTTCAGGTTCTTACGAGGGCATTGCACACTATGAAGATGGCAATGGCAACATACTATTTTGGTTTAATGCTACTGGGGTTTACGATGCCAATAGTGATTTTATGGGCGGCGACCATTTATTTAACCTAAGCATTGTTTATGGCATTTTACTACTGCCTAGTATTTTTTTCGCTTTCTTTTCTGCGGTGTTGTTTGATGCGCCTGGCAGTAAAAAAAATCCGTTTACCATCACAATGGCGGTAGGCTTAATTTGTTTTCCTATTGCTCTTATAATCGCCCTGTGCAGTTGGATTTTTTATTATTTCGATAGCTTGTTGGTTATTCCTTATTTATTAAAATTGCCTGCTATTCCGTTTGTTGTTTTGGTTGCAGGATTACTAGGCGTAATTATTTTTAATAAGGGCAGCTTTTCTGGTAGAGGGTAATGGGTACATAGTACTTGGTATTTGGACGGCTACGCTTTGCTTTGCCGCTACTCTACTACTATTTTACGGGTAAACAATACGTCGTTATTTTGAACATTTAGGCTTGTACCTATTACAAAATAAACGCCTTGTGTTAGGTTGCTCGTGTTAATGGTAGCTTCGGGGGTATCTGCATGGTAGGTTTTTTGAATAAGGGTTTGCCCTAGTAAATTTTGAATGCTAATTTCAAAATCGTTGGTTATTTGTGCTTCGGTAAAAGCTAGTTTTACTTGTGTTGTACAAGGGTTGGGATATATTTTTTCTTGACTCGGAAAAATGCGGTTGTTAATAACTGGCTCTTTCGTTAAAGCCACTTCTACACTTTGCGAAATCGGGGCAATGCTTGTAGGAGTAACATGTCCTACCGTACCCATATTGCAAATCGCTTTTAAAGAAAAATCAATATCAATTACATCCGTTAAATCCTTGCCTGCTAGGTTGTCTTCCATTACTACCGATAAAGTGGCAATTTCGCCATAACCTGTAGTAGGTTCGTTATTAATTAAGCTAATGCCTACTTCTACAATTCCTACTTCTGGAAAATCCTGCACTACGACAATAAAATCTTCCGAAGTGCCAATCCACGAATTTTCAAAAGCTAGTGCCACGCTGCCAGCTTCGATGTATTCGTTGTCGTATTCGATGGTAAAGGCAATGCCGTAAAAGTCGAACGCTTCGTTGCCATCTTCTCCTAGTATTATGGGTATTTCTATGGTGCCAGAAGTTGTGCCATCTTCGGCTTCGGCTAAATAAAAGGGTACGCTTGTAGTGGCATCTACGTCAAAATTCCAATTGGTGTTAGCTAATAAATAATTATCGTTAATTACGGCTACATCCGCTTCATCAACCCATCCATTACCATCACAATCGGCATGATTGCTATTCACTGTACCTAAAATAGTACTCAACCAATCTTCAGCATATTGTGGCATCCATTCAGTAGTAGCGTCGGGCCGTTCAGGTCCTGTTTGTCCAAAGGCAAGTCCTAATCCTAAAATATCAAAATGGTTGGCAATACCATCCTGGTTTACGTCGCCAGGCCATACACAATCATTAGTACATTCGAGTACAATTTCTTCTTCTTCTTCCCATTCGCAGCTAACAAAGTTGGTAAAACCTAAACATTCGGCAATACAAGCATTGGGCAATAAAAATTCATCTTCCATTCCATCTTCCCCATTAAAACAAACAGGGTCCCAAAGTTCAAAATCGCAATCACAATCGGCAAAATTAATAATGCCAATACTTTCGTCTTCTGGCTCTTCCAGGTCGCACGGTAAGTAATCATAAATTCCTATACAATCAGCAAAACAAGCATTATAGTACATGTCTCCTTCATCGGTACATACAGGCTCAAAATTGTCCTCACAATCACAATCTTCTCCCCATTCATTATCAAACTCATTCTCATCGCTACTGCCTCCGTTATGCTCTTCCCCACAATCTACCTCCTCGGTAGGCACTTCGCAGTTAATTTCTATAAACACCCCACTTTGGCTACATTTTTGGGGCCAACCATCATCACAAACGGTGTAAGAAAAAAAGTCGAACTGCATAGGAAATGCGAGTGTGTAGGTAAACACACCGCTGCCATCCGCTACTTGTTCTAACCAACCATTTGCTGGCCAATTAAAATCGGTTATAAATAATTCGTCGCCATCAGCATCCCAATCATTTGCTAATACGTCAAAGGTAATCGACTCGTCTTCGGCATCAAAAACAATATAGTCGTAAGTAGGATTAGGTGCATGATTAATTTGTGCAAACACCCTTTTTTCTCCTAGTGCAAAAAAACAACTTGCAAATAGTAGCAATAACAAAAAACGATGGAAATTAAAATAAGTCATAAGTTCATGGTTTTAATGGCCTTCTTATTTTTATGCTTAGTGATGGAAACAAAATAAAATGAACCATTATTGTTTATTCTTTTGCCCAGCACTACGTTGCAAAAGCCTTATGTAGCGCTGCTATATTGCGTTTTTACGGCCTTGTTCTGAACAAAACAATCGCACATAATGGTTCATTTTATTTCGCATCCATCACTTATCAATAAGACGATTAGTTTATGATAAGTGACTTTGTAGCATTTCGGCTATCATTAAGTCATTGATTTGTAACATTAGGCTTATAATCAGGTACTTACAATGCATAATTTACCCAAAATAACATTACTATTCAAATATCCCACTATTCAGTAACATATACAACAACAAGTTTTGGATATTGCCAGACAAAAATGCTAGTAAAAAATGCTATCCCTAAAGGAGCTTTAGGCTACAACTACCTGATAATTAATTATTTAAGCAAAAAACCTTTAGAAAAATAAATTTTAAATTGCCAGATTTTTTTAGCATTTTTACCAATCTTTTGGTGCAAATATTCAAGAACAAGCTTTTTTCTTGCAGTTGTATGATATTTGTGATGTTAATTAATGAAATGATTTTATTGAAATGCTGAATAGTAAACTATTGGAAGTATGGAACTGTTTATCACCTAAACAATTAAAAAAATTGGGTGATTTTATTGCATCGCCCTATTTTAATAAAAATATGGATTTGATAACGCTGTACAAGTACCTTTTTAAGTACGCACCTGATTTTAGTAAGGAAAAAGCGCTGAATAAAGAAACGGTTTTTAAAAAGGTTTTTAAGGGTGAAAAGTACGATGCTAAGAAGCTGGGTTATTGCATGAGTCATTTGGTAAAGTTAACCGAACGTTTTTTAGTGATTCATACGGTAGAGAACGACGCTATAAAACACAATAACGAATTACTGAAACTATACAGTAAGTGGCAATTAGAAAAACATTACCGCAGTACTTTTAAAGAAAATGAACAACTACTAGAAAAATTTCCGTATAAAGATTCTACCTTTTTTCACAATCAGTTTTTACTAGAAGAAGCCAATGACCAGCTATGGAGCCAACAATTAAAACACGATTTTGATGACAGTCTACACAAAAAAATAGATAACTTAGACATTTATTATCTATCTGCAAAACTCAGAAGTTGTTGTGAAGTAATTAATAGGAAAACAATGTTAGCCGAAAAATATGAGGTGAAACTACTAGATGAAATTTTGGCTTACCTAGAAAAAAACCCGCACGACGATGTGCCTTGTATAAGTATTTACCAACAAATTTTATTAACCCTATTAGAAACCGAACAGGAAAATCATTTTATAAAACTAAAAAATTTATTAAGCCAATACAGTAATTTATTTTCGCCTTTCGAATCTCGTAATATTTATACTTATGCCGTAAATTATACCATCCGAAAAATTAATAGTGGCCATACACATTACCAAAAAGATTTGTTCGATTTATATATAGAACTATTGGATAAAGAAATTATTTTTGATGATGGCTTATTGTCTCCTTGGACCTATAAAAATATTGTAAGCGTAGCGCTAAGAAATGGCGACTATGATTGGACGGCACAATTTATTGATAATTACAAGGAACATGTTGATGAAAGTTTTAGACAAAATGCCTATGCCTATAATTTAGCTTATTTAAATTTTCATAAAAAAAATTATTCTGAAGCGATGCAATTGTTAATGCAAGTAGAATTTTCCGATATTTATTATAGCTTTGACTCTAAAACTTTATTAATGAAAATTTATTTTGAATTAGATGAAATTGATTTATTACATTCCCACATCCACGCTTTTAAAATTTACCTACGCCGCAACCGCCTAGCCTCCGAACACATGAAAGCCATTTATAGGAACTTAGCAGAGTTTACCCGCCGCCTAAGTCGCTTTGCTGATTTTGAAAAAGAAAAAGTGCAACAACTCAAGGAAAAAGTGCTTACCACTAAAAAAGTAGCCGATTTAAATTGGCTAATGCAAAAAATCGATGCTCGTTTATAATCATTTTTTGCGGCAATTCCTTCTTCCCCCTAATAAGGCTTAATCATTGACAATCAACCAGTTACAATTAAAAAGCCAACATTTCCCTGTTCAAAAAACTTCCTTTTTTATTGAAAGACGCTCAAATTTGTGATTGCCTATTCTCTTTTCTTGCCCGATATTTACATTGTCATTCAAATAATAAGGTATACTCGACATAATTGAGCAATACCTTTTAGCAGCACGTAATGATTTATTTCATTAGGTACTGCTTTTCTAGCCAATTTAATTGAACTTGATTTTACTTTATAGAATAAATAAAAATAATGATTTAGTTAAAAGAAAATTTTCTCATAAGAAAAGATTAGAGGCTTCTATTAATTTTTAGTGGAAGTTTCTTTTTTAAAAATCAGGAAAAATAGAAATAATATTTGCAGAATATTTAAGTAGTAGGTAATTTTTGCCGAGAGGCAAAATAAGAACTAGAAACTTCTGCTAAATTAGCAATAAATTAGTGGAAGTTTCTTTTTACAAATGCAGGAATAAATACGAAGAATAAATAGAAATAATATTTGCAGAATATTTAAGTAGTAGGTAATTTTTGCCAAGAGGCAAAATAAGAACTAGAAACTTCTGCTAAATTAGCAATAAATTAGTGGAAGTTTCTTTTCTAAAAATCAGAAGAAAACACGAAGAACATTTGCAGAATATTTAAGTAAATAGGTAATTTTTTGTCATAAGACAAAAGGTAAAGCTCTTTTCTCCTTCGGGAAGAAAGGAGCTTTTTTTATAGTTCGTAAACAAAGGCAGGATTTATTTTTCGTTACTTTGTTACCAAAGGCATCATATTTTTATGCCAACTGTTTTTTACTGGAATTTGCCAGTTTGTATTTAACTCGTTTTTGTTTTGTACTAGGTTATTAAATACAATTGTTGCTTCGGTAATTTGCCCTGCTGCTACTAGCTTTTGAAAAGCGAGGCGGTCGGCAGTAAGAATTTGTGTTTGGTCGGCATTCCAATAAGCGGTTAGTAAACGGTCAAATAAATTGACTTGATATTGCTGTTCTATTTCCTTGATAAAATGCACCGAGCTATCTATAGAACAGCCGCTTGCCCCCTGCAATTGCTCATCTACCGCCAATACAATAAATTGCTGATACAGTACTTCTCCACAAGCCGCCAATTCTTTTCCGTGTGTTGCCCATTGTTGGGTAAACGCATCAATTTGTGCTTGTAGTTGTTGTGCCTCTTGCTCGCTAAAAGCACGGTTGCTTTGGTATACCCATACTCGTGTGTGAGGGGGCATTTTGCTAAAGTGATTGTTATTACTTTGCATGTTTTTTTTGTGGTTTAAAGGTGGCTAAATCTAATTACTAAGTACCTAATACCCGCTACTAAATACCAAGTACCAAGTACCAACTCCTAAATCAAATCCTTTGCCTGTGCAATTAATTCGGCAACATCTAGCACCTGTATGCTGTCTTGTTTTTCTTTTTCTTTGATGCCGTCGGTTAGCATCGTCATGCAAAACGGACAAGCGGCGGCTACAATACTGGCTTTGCTATCAATCATATCTTTACTGCGTTCTTGATTGATGCGAAGTTTGCCATCTTCTTCTTCTTTAAACATTTGTGCGCCACCAGCACCACAGCACAAACCTTTGGTTTTACAACGGCGCATTTCTACTAGTTCTACATCTAGTTTTTCTAGCAAAGCTCTAGGAGCTTCGTAAATGCCATTGGCACGGCCTAGGTAGCACGAGTCGTGATAGGTGATGCGTTTGCCTTTAAAAGTGCCGCCACCTTCTAGGCTTAATTTCCCCTCATCAATAAGCTGCTGCAAAAAGGTAGTATGGTGTATCACCTCGTAATTACCTCCCAAAATAGGGTACTCATTTTTTAAGGTATTAAAGCAATGCGGACAAGCCGTTACTATTTTTTTAACGCCATACATATTGAGTGTTTCAATGTTGGTAACTGCCTGCATTTGAAACAAAAACTCGTTACCCGCCCTACGTGCAGGGTCGCCCGTGCAGACTTCCTCCTGCCCCAAAATGGCAAATTTAACGCCTACATGATGCAGTATTTTTACAAAGGCTTTGGTAATGCTTTGCGCTCGCTGGTCGAAACTGCCAGCACAGCCTACCCAAAATAAAACATCTGCGGTTTCGCCTTTTGCCATGAGGTCAGCCATTAAAGGTATTTCTATTGTTGTTGCCATTTTTGTTGTCGTATAAATTTTAAATAATCTTTTTTTTTAAAGTGGTCAGTGGTCAGAACGTTCGCTGCGCTCGCTGTCAGAACGCTGCGCTGTCAGTTTTCCTGCTGGCGTAACTGTCTGAATTTGGATGAACTGGATTTTTGGATTTATTGGATGCTATGCTGGCGTAATTGTCTGAATTATCAAAAATCAAATTTCAAGAATCAAGAATCAAACCTCCCCAACGTCAGCATATCAAAAATCTTAAATTCTAAATCCTCGATTCTAAATTTTAAATGAAAAGAATCAAAAATCAAACCTCTTTCCCTAAACCTCCTTCGTCCACTTATCTCTATCCGAAGCAGGCATTTTCCATACTGCGCCATTCGTTTCCATATTGCCAAACATCAGGTTCCATTCTTCTGGCGAATTGGCTTCTTCTAGGATGGCGTATCGGCGCAATTCTAAAATAATATTTAGCGGATTAATGCTTACAGGACATTCTTGTACACAAGCATTGCAAGTAGTGCATGCACGTAGTTCTTCTATGGTAACGTAATCGTTGAGTAGCGATTTACCATCGTCAAAATCGGCACCTTTTTCTCGTAGATTTTTGCCTTTTTCTTCCATTCGATCTCTCGTATCCATCATAATTTTACGAGGCGATAATTTTTTTCCTGTTTGATTGGCTGGACAAGCAGCCGTACAACGGCCACATTCCGTACAGCTATAAGCATCTAAAAGGCTTTTCCAACTTAAATCGGTTACATCCTTTGCACCAAATGGTTCAGGTACCGCATTCGGGTCTTCCTCTGGTATTGGCGCATTCGGGTCCATCATGAGTTTGATTTCGTCCGTAATTTTAGGCATGTTTACCATCGTTCCTTTCTGCTCACCGCCATCTAGCGGCCCAAAATAAGCATTCGGAAATGCGAGCATAATGTGTAGGTGTTTGGATTGTGGCAAATACAACAAAAAGGCAAACACCACCGAAATATGAAGCCACCAACCAACACGCTCAATAAGGTGTAGTAACCATACTGGCCAGCCTTCAAAAATAGGGCTTAAAAAACCGCTGATTAAAAAGCCATACTCATTATTATGCAAGGCCATATCTGCCGTATTCATCGAAAAAATGCCTAGTAACAGCAATAATTCTCCGTATAAAATAAGGTTGCCATCCAATTTAGGCCAGCCCGTCATTTCATCCATCTGAAAACGGGGGACTTTAAGTAGATTACGCCTAGCTAAAAATGCAAGCGTTGCCACAAATGCGCCTACCGATAAGATTTCGATAAAGCTAATTAAAGCCGTATACAAAAATCCTAGCGGAACTACATTATAAAAAAAGCGGTGAATACCCGTAAAGCCATCAATAAATATTTCGATAAGCTCGATTTGGGTAAACAAAAACGCTACATAAATAAATAAGTGCAATATGGCTGGAGTCATGTTTTGGAACATCTTTTTTTGCCCCAAAGCCAACAAGGCCATATTTTTAAATCGCTGTTCTGGGTTGCCCGAAATATCTTCGGCTTTGCCCATTTTAATATTTAGGTATACCTCTCGATAACGTTGATAGGCATAATATAAGGTGATGCCTACTAAATTAAAAAAGATAAGTTGTTGTAATATTTGCATACAATAATTTTTTCGTCGAAAAACGATGCGCTTTTTGAAGGAGGAAAAATAAGAACAATTTTGCTAATAACCATACTCCTTCGGCAAGTATTTTTTTCTAACACTCGATATGGCTGTTACATTGCCAAAAATGCAAAAATATAGTGCTCCAAAAGCCTTTTTTTAGGAATTTCACAAAACCCAAGCCACTTTCCTATTTATAACAATTTAATAGGAATGAGGTTCGATAAAAATTTACTATTGCTATTATTCATACATTTTTGCCAAATTATTAGTATCTTGTTAGCCTTTACAACTCAACAAACACTAAAAATTCATCTTTGTTTAATTGAACAATGAAAAGCATATTAGTTCCAACTGATTTTTCGCCATACACGGCTCGTGCTTTTAGCTATGCCATACAAATAGCCCAAAAAGCGCAAGCCCCCTTAACCATTCTGCACGATTATCATGTGCCGATTGTGAATCAGCAGCGGCCGGTCGATAATATACAGGCCCTCCTAGCAGCTATTGAACCGATTGCCAGCGACCAATTTATTGCAAAGGTTCAAAATACCCATACCCCCGAAATACTAGAAACGGTAGAATTTGAATACCTATATACCGCTAACTTAACCGTTGACACCATTATTGAAATGACGGAAGCCGAACAATACGATTTGCTAGTAGTTGGGGCAAAAAAACAAAACGCACTGCGAAAGATGTTTTTTAGTAGTAGCGTAGAAATGATGATTGATAAGGTGAAAAATACAGCAATACTAGCCGTTCCCGAAAATGCCAACTACCATAAAATTGAACAAATTGCATATAGCACCAGGTTGCAAACTCCTATAAGCATACTAGAACAATTAAAACACCTAAAGGATATTTTTAATAGTCGCTTGCAGTTTATACATGTTATTGCAGAAGAAACGCGTTCGTACAAGAAAAAACGCAGCGATTTTATTGGACGCACGAATTCGGTAATAGGAAAAAGTAATTTTCAACTTGTAGAAATAAACCATAAGGATGTAGAAGAAACCCTCCTTAAATATTTAGCCACAAAACCCATTCATTTAATTAGCTTTGTAGAACGTCCCCAAAAAGCATTGCTCGATAAATTGTTTATTAATAGCATTGCCAAAAAAATGGCCGCCGAAGCTCCCGTCCCCGTTTTGGTTTTTAGAGCTTGGGAGGATGAAGTTTAGTTAGTTATTTAGTAGCAAGTGTTTTTGCAGAAAGCGCAAAATGAACGGATGAGTTTAGTCATCCGAGATAGTATCTTTTTATTTTTTTTGATTAGCAATAAACCCATGTCGCAAAAGGTGCAATTATCTGTATTAATTATTACTTACAATGAAGCGAATAATATTAAACGCTGCCTGCTTTCTTTACAGGAAGTAGCAGACGAAATCATTATTGTCGATTCGTTTTCTACAGATACAACGGAAATAATTTGTAAGGAATTTGCTAGTAAATTAACCATTCCTTTGCATTTTGAAAAACATGCATTTGAGGGTTATGCCGCACAGAAAAACTATGCCCTTTCTTTAGCTAATTTTTTGCATGTATTATCATTAGATGCAGATGAAGCATTAAGTCCCGAATTAATTAAAACGATACAAACTATTAAAACCGATTGGCAATATGCGGGTTATTATTGTAATAGACTTAACAATTATTGCGGCACTTGGATTAAACACGGTTCTTGGTATCCCGACCGGCAATTGCGTTTATGGAATAAACAATACGGTAATTGGAACAATGCTAAAGTGCACGAAAAAGTAGTTTTAAAAAAAGGAAATAATACGGGGCATTTAAAAGGGGACTTATTGCATTACACTATTCATACGGAAGACCAACATCTTAAACAAATAGATAAATTTACCAGCCTTGCAGCAGCAGAACTTTACCAAAAAGGAAAACAGGCAAACGGCTATTACCTTTATATAAAACCTGCTTTTAAATTTGTGTTGAATTATTTTTTCAAAGGTGGTTTTTTAGATGGTTATTATGGTTATAAAGTGTATAAAAATTCTGCTTATGCCGCTTATTTACGCTATGCTAAATTGCGAGACATTACTAAGAAAAAATAACACTCCAAATAACAAGCTCCTAATTAATTAGTTTAACTAAAATCTACAATATACTCATTACCAACTGCCTCAAAGCCTATTTTTTTGTTTAGCTGCAAAATAGGCATGTTTACTACAGAGTTAGCGGTATCTATAACAGTTAATTTGGGATGTAGTTTTAGCATTTTTCTTAGCATACTAATTTTAAGGAATTGCGCTATTTTTTGTTGTCGGTATTCTTTTTTTACGGCAGTTAATCCGCTGCTAATTTGTTCCACATTATTTTTATCTACGTAGTAGACTTCTGTTAATCCAATTATTTCTTTGTTGTTATTTATGGCTAGTAAATAATGCATCCCTCCTCCTTGTTTTTTGATGCCTTTATATCTATTTAATAGCATTTCTTTGTCTATCTCTTTTTCTCCATTTTCCATATCAAAAACGGGAATTTGTTTTTGTATTTCGTTGTGAAATGCAATGTATTTATCTAGCAGTTCTCCTTCTAAAAAAGAATGCCAATAAAAATTAATTCCCGCCTGTTTTTTACTTTGGGCTTCTCCAAATAATTGCTCTAATTGGGGGATGTTTAATTCTGCTATCTGCAATTCCTGAATTACATCTTGAATTACACAATTGCCTCCTATACTCGTAAGTAGCTCACACGTTTTTTGTTGGGAAGTAGTTATTCGGAGGGTTCTGTTGGCACTAATTTTTTGTAAAAAAGAACGGATAGTCGTAGTAGCATCTACTAACAAATCAAAACGTATCATATTTATACAAGCGTATTCCGATTGCTTTAAGTGTTCAATTATTCCGAGACATTCTTCTTGGTGCAGCAAAAGGTAAATGTCGAGTCTAGTGGATCTTTTTAAAGAGATTTCTTTAAATTTATCTAAAGTTGAGGTGAAGAATAAATGTGCTAATGGATTGTCTCCTAAAATTTCGTGCGTGCATTCATGGTAGCTCAAAAAATGCTCATCAGGTGTTTGGTTATTAATAGGAATAATTTGAATCATGGTTTATTTATTTTCTAAATGATTATTGCGGGATGTTTATTACAACACCTTAGCCGCTGTTTTTAGTTCAACAATTACCAAACTAATAATAATTAATAATTCGCCCACAAAATAAAGGATGCCTAACTTGCTAAGTTGGGGATAAAAGTAAATGACCAAACCCATTGTTAAACAGCCATATAACAAATTGGCAATGGCAATTATTTTTAGGTAAGGTTTGCTATCTCCTGCAAGGTACTTGTAACTTACAAACGAATAAACAGCAAAAATACAAGCAATTAATGCCAGTCCATAAAGTATGGTTGTAGGCATTCCAATAAAAGTTTGCCATTTCACTAAAACTATTCCTAAAAAAAAAGCCGATACTAATGCCCCTATGCTATCTACTAATAAAAGTTTTCTAGGACTTATGGTATTAATTATTTGTGGTAAGTTCATCATTTATGTGTTGGATAAATAGAAGTGTTCGTAGAGAAAATTCATGAATTTTCTCTACGAATCAACCATAAAATAGTGCCTTAAAATTTAGCCTGTGGTGTCTGATTATTGACTGGAATATTTTTTATTTTTATGCCCCCAACAAAGGAAGATGTTTTACTTGGTGATAAGTTAAAGCCAAAGCAACACAATGACTCAGTATTTCTTCTGGCACTTCCTCATCTAATTTAAATACAATGGCTCTATTTTTTTCATAGTTAAAAGTATCTCCATAAACCACTTTAAACGTGCTGACCAGTTTGCTGGTACACTTAAAATAAATGGCATATTGGTTGGGCGTTTTCTCTTTCCAATCCATACGCACGGTGCTGCCTTTTTTTACGAGGTAGCTTGGTTCGCCCCATTTTAAGGTTTCTTCCAATTCTTGTATGCTATCTATTCCTTCCGCAGTTTCTAAAATGATTCTGCGTAGGTTTAGCAATTTGGCTTTGATGTTTGGCGGATAGTTGCTAAACTTGGTTTCGACTTGTGGGTTGGTAGTTATATTCATTGTTACAAAGATTCGAGTAGGTATTTATGGCGTTTAATTTTTAGGCAAAATATCGCCTTTTTTGCAAAGTAGCAAAACTTTTTGTTGGTAAGCTCCTCCTTCGTTGCACCAGTGGTGTTTTTTAAGTACAACTGCTGGCACAAAATCGTTTGTATGTTGGCAATGTTGAAAGCCAAATTTGGCGTAAAAATCTAGCAGTTTTTCGAAAGGCAAACACCAAATTGTTGCTCCTTTAAAGGGATTTTTTTGAATTAAAGAATGGACTATTTGTTGGGCAACGCCTAGCCGCCTAAAGTTAGGGAATACGTAAATGCCGCCTAGCTCAATATGTTGGGGGTCTATTTTTACGAGTCTTCCTAGCCCTACTTTTTTTTGCGCTATTTCGGCAATTACAATAAATTCGTTTTCGTAATGGGAGTCTACAAAGTTGATGGATTGATAGGTGGTGTTTATCCAACTTATTTCGGTGGGGAGGGCGGGGCGTATGGTTATTTTTTGGGTGTTCATTTTTTGGGGAGGTTGTTTTTTTATTAGAAAAGTAGTTGGGGGTTAATTGTTCTTTTATTTTCCACCGTTATTTCCGAACCTTCGGCAAGCATAACGGATGTGGGTTGTTGGTTATTTAAAAAGGCAAAACTAGGGCCATAAACTGCGCTAAAATCTACGTCTATTTCATAATCTAGTACCTCGTAGGTATTCCATTTGGGGTGGGTAACTTCGTATTCGTTGGTTTTTTTGTTGTTTATTTTGGCATAGCCCCAATAGTGTTCGGTAATAAATTCGGTTTCGCTGGCAGGGCTTATAGTAGTGGATGCTTTAGCGGCACGGATGCTAAATTTATTCCACTTTTTATTTTTTAGCCATTCGTAGGCGACTATTTGCTCTTCCTTGTTTTCGTCCCAAAGGTGTTTCATGGGGAGGGTTTCGTAATTTTCTTTGTACAAGGTATTGGCAACAAAGGTAATGGCTGCCTTTGGCACAATTTCTTTAATAAAAACTACACCCCGTTTCCATTCGCCTGCTTCGTATCGTTTTACGTAAAAGCGCAAATTTACTTCTTCAAAATTAACATGAAAAGGCACTTTTATGCCTAGTACTCTGGTATTTACAAACTTAAACCCCACCAAGCTGACATAGCAGTTGCCTTGCCATAAATCTAACTCCGTACCCATTGGTAAATAGGGCTTTAGTTTGGTGGGTGGGATGGCGTAATTGGCTAGGGCTAATTTTCGCCATTCTGCTTTTAAGAAGCTCATACTATTTGTTTTTTTATATCATTTTCCCACAAATAAATTCAGGGGTTACAAGGTCGGTCATTCCTACGGAATTGTAAAATTGGGGTGTTTGATTTTTTTTTTAATTGAGCATTGAAATTTATTTGGAATTTGAGCATTGATAATTGGTTGTTTAAAACTAGTTGGTCTAAACCAATCCTTCCAAAATCTCCTCCCTAGTTTCCTCCAAGGTTTTACCTTTGGTATAGACGGTGCGGGTCGCTAAAAGGTGGTTGTCGTCGTCATGTACCCAGTGGTTGATGAAATCGTGGCCATCGCGTATCCAGGTTTGCTTGCGTTGTTCTAGGCAACGGGCTTTTAGGATGGCTTCGCTTTTGTTTAAATCGGGAGAGGGTAAGAGTAGGATGATGTTTTTGTAGGGGACCAGGATTTTTTGTACTTCCTCAAACAGTTTCGGTTCGTCGTAGTGGGAGTGTCCAGCACCAAAATCTATTACCTCGTTGGGGTAGTCTTTTAGTACTTGTTTAATGACGTGTGCAAAGCAGGTGCGCCATTGTAAGTAGGTTTTTAAATAGCCTTCTTTTTCTATTTTTCCTAGTAAGGTGTCTTTATCCCAACCTACTTTGGGATAGTATTTTGTTGCGCCCATATAGTCTAAACTAATGCTTTCTTTTTGTAGGGCTTCGGCTACTAATTTACATTGGGTGCTTTTGCCTGCGGTTACTGGACCGATGAAAATGATTGGTAAATTCATGGATTAGGGGTTTGTAGATTAATTGTAGTAGGGTTTGTACGGAGTTTTTTTGGGTTTGGTAAAGACTTACTATTTTTTGGAAAAATAGTAAGTCTGTCGTCCAAATATAACAAAAGGACGAACAAGACCCAAAGTTAATAAATTTGGGGGATTGTTCATCCTTCTAATAAATACTAGTAATCTTTTTCTTTGCTACAAAAGTACATTCTACTTTCTACAAAAGTACCTGCTACAAAATTAATATCCCTCGCCTTTCGGGATTAAATCGGCGGCACCCATTTTGGTAATTAGCTCGTCTACGGCGGCAGTACCTGCGTCGGTGTGTATGGCTAGGGTGCGGGCTTCTAGGGCGTTAATTACGGCCATGTCATCTTGTCCTAGGCGGTATAGTAGGGCGGCATGGTGGTATAAGTTAAAGTAAGAACGGTCGAGTTTAATAGATTTTTCTGACCATTTCACAGCTTGTTTTAAGTATTTAGTTTCTGTTACGTATTGGTGAAAAACACTTACCACATTGCTTAAAACGGTAGGGTCGTTTATTTTTTCTTGTTTGATGTAATTGCTGGCTAAATCGGCATAAGCATCCCATTGTTTGTTGCCTTTGTAGTACAGCGATTTCATTTCAAATACAAACGCTTTTTCGTCGGTAAATTGGGCGGTTTGTGCTAGGGCAACGGCTTTGTCTAAAACAACTTGTTGTTGTTTGCCTGCTAAAATAGACTCAATAATGCTGTTTCTAATGGCACTTTTTATTTTTTTATTTACTCGCTCTGCACCATACTTATCCTTAAAAAAGTCGATGTCGTTTACTAGGTAGGCAATAGCATGGTTGTCTAGTTTATTACTAAAGTCAAAGATAAAGCGTACATTTTTATCCTGCGCTACTTCTCTAGTATCGCTCTCTAAATATTGGTTTACCAAATGGTTATAGGGTTCTCTAAACTTTTTAGCTAGGTAAGCATATTCTAGCAACATTTCTACAGGCACATTTCCTTGTTGTGCGGTGTAGGTTTGCTTAATAGATTCGTAGTAGGGTTTGCTTTCGTTATCTAACAAATCGGCATAAATTAGGATGGGTGCAGTTTCGTTGTTGCCTTGTCCATCTGTAGGATTGTTCATGAGTTCTAGCTTTGGCTGGTCCTCGTCAGCAGTGGCATCTGCGTTTGACATGCTTTTTAGGTTGCTTTCGGTTTTACCAAAGGCACTCACACTTGCTCCTGCACGGTAACTGCCATCCCTGCCCAACTCACTGTTTATCGAATTAGGGTTAGCAACTTCGCTCAACACTTCCTCCGATAACACAATGTCCATTGTTTTGGGTAGTGTATAACTGATGTTTGCCGCTTGGTCGCCTGCTTCAGGGTCCATTTCTATAGGCTGCATTTCGTAATCGTTTACTTCCGTATCGGCGGTGTAGTTATCATCATCGTCAAATGGTAGCAGGGCTACTTTACGAGTAGGAATCACATACACGTTTTCTTTGTAGTTAATTTTTACGGGGGTAATTTGTGCAGCAATGGCATTATCTACTGGCGCACCTGGCTCGTAAGTTGGCGCAGTATTAGGCTGTGGATTAGCTGGATAGGGATTGGTATTAATTTCTGGTGCAGGCGGATTAGTAATTACGATATCGCCCGTGCCTCCATTAGGTGGCTGGTAGTTGGGCGGATTGTTGTAATTAGGTGTACCCGATGGCTGGTAAATTGGCGCAGGATTAGGTTGGTAAGGCGCAACATTTTGTGGCGAATTTGGGTTGGGGTAATTCCCTGGCGAAACAACTATAGGCTGCGAAGGAGTTGGCGTTGCACTTTTTAAGCCTCGGTCTATTTCTGCTAAACCTGTTTTACCTGTTGCTTGCCCAAAGTTAGGTGTTGGGGTAATTACCAGCGTATTTTCGGGTACGGCTGGCAATACGGTTTCGGGCATTGGGTAGCTAGGTTCTGGAATAGGTTGCACCGTACTTGTACTAGGTAAATTGCTACCAGACGGCGGCGCATTATTTGCCCACATGCCTGCCCCATTTCCATCGGGTTGAAAAGGAGCATGTTTACGTCCTTTTAAGTCAATAATATTGCCATTGCCTTCTACTACTTGCTCGGCAAGGTCTTTAAGTTCGCTGGTAGCTCGTCCTCCTTCTATAAAGTGTAGTAGGCTGCCATCTAGGTTAAAAAAGGCAAAGCTGGGGTATACCTCTACATTATAATAGAGCTTAAACATTTTGGCATCTTCCGAATCGCCATCTAATTCATGTACCACATAATTATTGTTTACGTACATGCCGAGGTCTAGGTCGGTAAAAATGTGATTTTTCATAAATTTACATGGTCCGCACCAACTAGCCCCAATGTATACCAATAGGTATTTTCCTTCTTCTTTGGCCTGGTCGTAACTTTCTGCAATATTTCCTTTATTAAAAAAAATACCCGAAGTAGAGTTAGCAAGGCTACTATAGGCGGAACAACATATGCTAAACACCAAAAAAAGGCTTAGTATAATATTTTTCGCGCTTTTACATATTTTCATGATAGAGTCAGTTTTATTTAGAATCATTAGTCGAGTGATGCTCTATCATTATTTTGTGTGTTGTTGTTTTATTTTACTAGTGACTCAAAACCTAAGTTCTTGATGACCCAAGCCTTGTCTTTTTTTCCTGCTACTACGTTATTGCTCCCTCACGTAGCTACTAGCATACAATAATGGGGTAAATATTTTTCGTCATTTACTTGTTGAGGTCTTTTCTTCAATAAATGAATCAAAAACATAACAATTCACACCATTATTATTTCAACGAACACAGGCTTATTTTCCTTTCAGTAGTTTGTTATCGTATGGTTTAATTAACGAAAAATATGCCAATTTGCTCAATTGCAGCCATTTACTATTTAATTTTAAAACCAATGATTGAGCGTGCTGTTATGCTAAATGCCTAATAGTAAGGCCTTTGGTAATGTTTTTAATGACAAAAAAAAAAAGATAAAAATTAATCTAATTAAAAATTGTAATTGATTTGTGTAACTTTACCGCCGAAGTTTGTTATTTTTTTTGAACATTAGCCGCCTTGTATGTTCTATGCGGTTGATAGAGTATTATAATATGATAGTTGATACACACGCACATTTGTACTTTAAACATTTTAGGAAAGAAAGAGATGCGATTATACAACGTGCTATTGAAAGTGGCGTAAGTCAAATTTTTTTACCCAATGTAGATAAGGATACAATTGCAGGGGTTTATGAATTGGCAACTAATTACCCTGATACTTGTTTTGCCATGATGGGCATTCATCCTTGTTATATTAAAGAAGATTTTGAAGAACATTTGGCGGCTATTGCTCACGAATTGAATAATGCCCCTTGCAAACTATATGCGGTAGGAGAAATTGGCTTGGATTTTTATTGGGATGTAACTTATAAGGAAGAACAAAAAATGGCTTTGCGCCAACAAATTGAATTGGCAAAACAACACGAGCTGCCTATTGTATTGCATTGCCGAGAATCGTTTGACGAAACCTATGAAATTGTAAAGGAATTAAAAGACGAGCGTTTATCGGGTATTTTTCATTGTTTTACAGGCAAGGTTGCCGATGCTGAAAAAGTAATTGAGCTAGGTGATTTTTACATGGGCTTAGGTGGCGTGCTTACTTACCGCAACAGTCCTGATTTGCAGGAAACGGTAAAAGCTATTGACTTAAAACATTTTGTACTAGAAACCGATGCGCCCTTTTTACCTCCAGAACCTTATCGTTCGGCCAAAGACCGTAAAAAACGCCGCAACGAAAGTTCGTATATGGTAGAGGTTGCCAAAAAAGTGGCTGCCCTTAAAAATATAAGCTACGACGAAGTAGCAGCTATTACAACCCAAAATGCACATCAAGCTTTTAAGTTTGCACAAGTACCTAGCTAGGAGTTAAATGGCGAATGGCATTTGGTGAATGGTAGATAGTAAGTTGATAAATGGCAATGCATGTAAAATGATTGAAATGAAAATTTTAGCAATTCGTAACCGTTCTACAATTAAGTAGTATTTGTAATTTAGCAATTCTAAGAGCTTAACAATTTAAGAACGAAGAAGAAAGGTTAAAAAAAAGGTCATATCATCACCATTAATTCACAAAATCAAACATTTAATAGCCATAAATACACATCTACTCAAAAAAAGGCAAAAAAAAAGGATAAAATGCTTAACTTGAACACTTGAATAGATGGTTTTGCCAAAGTTTGTCAAAATCAAGTAATGAAAGTTATGAATAAGTAAGGAAATATTGCCTTTATGTTTTGATAATTAACAAATTTTTTCAATTTTTGTTAGCGCAGACTGCATAGGAAATAAATAAGCACTTAAATCGCCTTTTAGCCAACTCCAATAGTTACTAATTTGCATCGAAATATAGTAAATAAACATTTGCTATTTTATTATTTATTACCTATCCAAGGAGAGGTGACCGAGTGGCTGAAGGTGCACGCCTGGAAAGCGTGTGTATTCCTACAGGGATACCGAGGGTTCGAATCCCTCTCTCTCCGCCATTTTTGGACTGTAAAATCTGCTCCGTATTCCCCTTCACTGTTTGTTAAAAAAACGCGATGAAAAACATGGTTGATTTATACACCTAGTTTACATCGTTAAATAGTACTTTGCATAAAGAAGTATTAGGGGCTTAAATGTACTTAGCATACATTTTACTTATTTTAGATAAATAACAAAACTAAAAACTAAACTTTAAATAGTACTAAAAAAATGCTAGAATCACTCCTATTTACACAGGGCATTTTTTTAGCTATATATTTTATTAACGAATAACTAATTTTTTAATCATAAAGGAAAATTATTATGAAAAAGTTTTTTACGCTATTAATGGCGTGTGTATTGCTAACGGTATTTACCCTTGGCATTAGCTACTCTGCCCAAGCACAAGGTAGTGCGCAAACTGAGGAAGTTACTGGGCAAGAAAAACTTAAAAAGTATTTCATTGATGGTGGCTGGCAGTTTATGGGTATTGTACTCGTTTGTTTAATTTTGGGTTTAGCGCTTTGTATTGAGCGTATTCTTATGTTAAACTTAGCTACAACAAACACCAACAAACTTTTACGAAATGTAGAAAGTGCATTGCAAGAAGGAGGCATCGAAAGAGCCAAGGAAGTATGCAGATCTACTCGTGGCCCTGTGGCCCAAATCTTTTTACAAGGACTCGAACGCTCTGACGAAGGTTTGGATGTGGTTGAAAAGTCGATTGTATCATCGGGTTCGGTACAAATGGGTAAATTAGAAAAAGGCTTGGTTTGGATTGGGCTGTTCATTGCACTAGCTCCGATGCTTGGTTTCATGGGTACAGTACTTGGTATGATTGAGGCCTTCGATGCTATTGAGGTTGCGGGTGATATTTCTCCAGGCTTAGTAGCAGGGGGTATTAAAGTGGCACTTTTAACAACCGTATTTGGTCTTATTGTGGCGGTTATCCTTCAAATTTTCTATAACTATATTTTATCTAAAATAGATAGTATTGTAAATGGTATGGAAGAAGCGTCTTTAGGTTTCATGGATTTATTATCTAGTTATCGCAAAAGATAAATAAAGCTTGGAGCAATCCATTTTTTCTTCAGTAACATTTTATGTGGTACTGAAATTTAACCATCTTTTTTAATACTATTTAATATATCATTATGGAAAGTTTTTTATCAACCCAAGCCATTATGTTATCGCAGCTACTCATCCTAATAGGTATTATCCTGATGATTGGTTTTGCAATATATCATACAATAATGGCATTGGCTTCTAATCCTAAAGAAGCAATAAAAAGTGTTGCAGGGGTACTTATTTTTATAGTAATTCTATTCCTATTTTACTCACTCGCTTCGGGAGTAAAAGAAGGTGTATTTGCAGGAAGCAAATATAAAGATATTACCGAGGGCATTATGAAACTGGTTGCTGGCGGAGTTAGTGTCGCATCATTTCTAACCCTTCTTACAGGTCTTTTGATGGGTATTTCTTTAATATTAGGTGTTTTTCAAAATAGATAAATCATGGCAAACAGAAAGAAACTACCAGAAATTAATGCCAGTTCTATGGCAGACATCGCTTTCTTGCTTTTGATTTTTTTCTTGGTAACTACTACAATGGATGTAGATAAAGGTTTAATGACCTTGCTACCTCCTTACTCGGAAGAACCGCCACCAGAAACAAAGCAGAACAAACGGAATGTACTGGATATTTTGGTAAACTCGAAGGACATGCTCCTGGTAAAAGGAAAACCCCTTGAAGTTGCCGAACTGAAAGAACTTTGCAAACGACATGTAAATAACAATGGCGTTGACCCTGATTTTTCGGATAATCCAGGGGAGGCTGTGGTTTCGCTTAAAAGTGACCGTGGCACTTCTTACGACATTTATATTACCGTGCAAAACGAATTAAAAGCAGCTTATAACGAACTGCGAGACGATTATGCAAGGGGTAAATTTGGCGAAACTTTTACGGAATTAAAATTGGCACTTAAATCCCGGAAAAATGATCAGCAGTTAAGAGACAAACTGAAAGATGTAAGGGAAGCCTATCCGTTAAGAATTTCGGAAGCAGAACCAGAAAATTTTTCCAAGTAATTTTGTGATTAATGTTTTTATTAGTTGACACACTTTAGCAAAACCATCTATTCAAATATTTACCTAAAGTTAAGCAATTTGCCTTGTCATTGATAAACCATTAAAAAATTTGTAATTATGCCAATTAGAAAAAAAGTTAAGAAAGAAACCCCAGCAATATCTACCGCTTCGTTGCCTGATATTATTTTCATTCTATTATTCTTCTTTATGGTTGCTACCGTAATGAGAGATTCTGAGCTGATGGTGCAGGTTAAACCTGTAAAAGGAACAGAATTAGAAAAATTAGAAAAAAAATCACTGGTAAGCTATATCTATATCGGCCCTCCTACGATGCAATACGAAGCAAAGTACGGAACAGCTCCTGTAGTACAGCTTAACGACCGTGTTTATCGGGTTATAGCAGAAGACGGAAGCACTACTAGCGAAGTACAAGAAGTACGTAACTTTATTGTAAATGAACGAGAAAAAGTAGACGAAAAATTACATGGTGCAATGACCACTTCTTTGCGTGTTGATAAAGAAGTAAAAATGGGTATTGTAACGGATGTAAAACAAGAACTACGTAAAATCGGCTCATTAAAAGTTAACTATTCTGCCGTGCCTCGTACAAGCGATTTATAAGGGATGTTGGTAGCGGGTATATAGTAGTTCGTAGAAGGTATATCCTACCTGCAAGCTACTTTCTTCGCCAAAAAAAACATACCAAACAATATAAATAATTACCTACTATTTAAATCAACAAAGCCCCAATTGTGCAAAACAATTGGGGCTTTTTTATTGTGGTTTCAAAAATTGGCAATCATCAGCATATCAAAAATTTTAAATGCTAAATCCTCGATTTTAAATTTTAAATGAAAAAAAAAAAATCTACCCTTCCAACCAAAAGTCAGTATCATTAGCATTAAAAAATGTTTTTCCGTCGCATTTTGGCATAGCACAACGTCCTTCATTTTCTTCCACCGAAAAATTATAGCAAAAATTATAACAATCGGCACAACGCATAATATCCTTAATTTGGCTTACCGAAAATTCCATTTGTGTTAACGGATCGATACGTCCTAAGAATAAGTATTTTTTTTCGAGCTGTATCCGAAAAATCTGTGGTGCAGCTTCTAAAAAACCAAAGTCTTTATTTTCGAATTCAATTAAATTTTCGCCAAATTTCAGTTCTATATCTGGTACTACAAATACGCCTTTTTTATTGGTAGGCACTTCCCATTTTTTTTGATTATTTAAACGAACTAACACCATACTGTTTTCGGCACTTCGTCCTTTTAAATCAATGCGTTTATCTAAAATGCGGCTGTTGTTTTGGTGAGAAACAATTTTACTTTGAGGTACTTGTTCTTTAAATTCGGCTATTGCTTTTAGCAAGGCATCATCGTCAAAATTTTGGAGAGCTTTTTTTAATTTTTTAATGGGTTTATTCAAAGTAAACGGTTTTCCTTCGGCTCGGTGCTGCATAGATTTTAGGCGTAAATTGGTAAATCCTTTTTCTATTGCTTGCAGCCATTTTATAGGAATGTTAGTGTTCGTATTTATTTCTTTGGCAATAAATGCTTGTAAGCCTACCATACTTTTTGTTGCTTGTTGCTGGTAGTATTTACTAAAGCCCGTTAATTGTAACGGATGCTGTGCGGGATGTACAATTTGCTGTAACTGCCTCATTTCCTTGGGGCAATTATCTAAGTAAGTATTTAGTTGGGCGCAAGTAGTTACCAAACCCGTTTTCAAAAATTGTCCTTCCTTAAAATATTGTGTTATTTGCGAGATGTAATTTTCGGCGGCTCTAAAATTGTACGATTTTTCTAGTAACTCTTGAGGGAAATTTTGTTTTAAGACTTCTCGTTTATTGGTCAGCATATTAAAAAAACTATAATTACTAAGGTATTGACTTAACTGCGTTAACTTTGTTTGTAAAGCCGTTAATGCCATTGCTTTATTCTCCGTATTAATTTCCTCGTCTCTAATTGTTTCTTCTATAGACACAAAAATTTGCTCACTGATGTTGTTCTCAACATCAAGTTCTTGCTTTTGCCTTTTTAATTGCTGGTATAGTAATTTTAGTTCGTTTAAATGAGCCATTTGCTAGTAATTATCTGCTATTATTGGTTTAAGGGACGCAAACTAAATAACTGTCCGTTTTGACTTTATCTTTTTGTACTATCCTACGTTGACAAAACCCTTATTACGCTTAGGCGTAACGCGGATTTTGCCGCCTTGTATAGCACAAAAATATTTCCTCAAAATCGGACACTTATTTATTCTCCGTCCCTAAATTGATTTGCTAGGCTTCCAAATTATCGCCTTCTAGTGCCATAATCTTTTGACGTACCTTATCAGGAATGGCTACTTTTTCGGAAGTGCGGTAGTTCATCATTACAATTACGCCACTTCCCAAAGCTGCTTTTCCTAGCTTAGGGCTTTCTACTAAATACTCCATTACAAAGCTAGAAGTTCCCATAGATTTTACCCTAGCACTTACCCTTAATACATCGGGATACTGTACTGGCTTTATATACTGACAAGCGGTATGTGCTAAGATAGGACCAACTCCTGTTTGTTGCATGGTTTCCATCAAGGCTAAGGTTTCAAAGTATTTAATCCTTGCATTCTCAAAATATCTAAAGTAAATAATATTGTTTACATGGTTAAAAGCATCCATTTCGCCCCAAGCAACGCTTGTAGATATAGTAACGGGATAGTTCATTTTAGTCATTTAGAATTCCTATTTTGTCGTAAAATTACAGAATAAATGGGAGAATATTTTCACATCTGGTATAACTTTTGATTATTATTGATGTTCCAACAATTATTTAAAGAGTACACAAATAGTAACTCACAATAATTTGTAAAAAAAATCATAAATTATTATTTGTACTTTTCAAAAAAACACCACCCAACTGCTTATCCCCCTTATAGCAGTAATAGCAAGTCAATTAATCCACACAACCCCCTTTTTAAATCCATATATTTATATAGGCATCACTCCTTTAATTCATGTAAAGAAGTAGTCGGACAAAAATAATCGACACATTCTTAATTGGCTCTTTTTCCGTTATACTGCGTTGTAAATGCTCAATGTAGCTTTTAAGATAGCCGCAAGCGGTTCTCTTAGCTTAAATATCCAAAGGGATATTTATTTTGCT
>JAHDBT010000439.1 GCA_020630215.1 Bacteroidota bacterium | reverse complement strand
GACCACTATAGAACATCAGCAGGAAAACTGACAGCGCAGCGTTCTGACAGAGAGCGTCAGCGAACGGTCTGACTACTGACAGCGAAGCGTTCTCCCTAAATTAAAATGTTAATTTTTGTACAACGAACAATGCAAGAGTAACAAATTGGGTTAAATACTGGTATACTATTATTGGAAGTTGTTTCGCAGTTATTGCCTATATAAAATGCCTTATAGACTACCTATTTATAAACTAGCTAAAAAAGCGACTTGAGAAGTGGCAAGGTATTGGCGAAAAACATGCATAGGAGGTGACAGGCAACATCAAAAATCGTCTTAATAGCAAAAGCATCATGCCTGAGAAAGGGATTAAACGACCTTCTTTTTTTTCTATCAAAGAAAGGAATGAAAGCAGCACCGAAAAACAAAAATGCTTATCTTTGTTCAGCGTTTCATTTAACGGGTTTAATAAGTGATGCGAAATTTTATTTTTTTAGTAACACAACAAGGAACCTGGAACCTTTAAATTTTTGCCATGAAAATTCTTTTGAATCTTATCATAATGTTTAGCCTAAGTGGAAATTTCGCACCTGAAGTTGCTGCACAGGATACTGTGAAAAAACCAACGCTTGATAACGTAAACGTGGTAGGCGTTGGCGTAATGGATGGCGATACGATTCCATTTGTAACCCTGATGGAAGTGCCCGTTATTTCTACTCGTATGCGTACACCAGAGGAGGAGGCAGCTTACAAGCGTATGAAACGAAATGTAATTAAGGTATATCCTTATGCACAGCGAGCTACCCAAATTATGAACGAACTAGAAGCCATTACTTCGGGCATTGATAAACGCCGTCATGAAAAAAAATACCGTAAGCGTTTAGAAAAACAACTAAAAGAAGAATTTACTGATGAGCTTAAAAAACTAACCGTTTCGCAAGGTAAAGTACTCATTAAATTAATTGAGCGTGATACAGGAAGAGATATGTACGACCTTATTAAAAGTCAAAAAAGTGGCATTACCGCTTTCTTTTACCAAGGTATAGGCAAACGTTTTGGCTACGACCTTAAACAAGGCTACAAAGTAGAAGAAAACAAAGACTTAGAGGAAATTGTAACTTACCTAGAAGAAAATGGCTTAGACAGCATGGGTAAATACAATTTTAAAACGCCTAAGTCGGTAACCGCTTTTGAGGGATTACCAGCGGTAAATACCGTATTAAAAAGTAAAAAAGGCAAAAAATAAACACCTATAATGGGTTCTTTTTTAGGAATAAAAAATCCCCCAAAGCTTTTACAATCGTAAAGTTTTGGGGAATTTTTTTTTGTGGAGGAAATAAATGTGTTTTTTTGGATTAAATTTAGTAATTTAGTAGGTATGAATAAGTTTGCTATAAAAACGGATGCTTGGGGTACGCTTTCTGATGAGCAGTTACATGATTTTTGCCGCCAGAATGATCAACTTTTAATAGAGCGCAATAAAAATAAAGAATTGATTATTATGTCACCAACTGGATTTAATACGGGAGCTAGGAATAATGAAATTGCTTTACAATTAGGTTTGTGGAACAGAAAACATAAACTAGGTATAGTAGGTGACTCTTCAACAGGCTTTGTATTGCCTAATGGCGAAATGCGCTCACCAGATGCTTCGTGGGTATTGTTAAGTAGAGTAGAGGCGATACCTGCTGTTAAAAGAGAAAAATTTTTACCACTCTGCCCCGATTTTGTAATTGAACTCTTATCATCTACGGATGAAGTAAAAGACCTACAAGATAAAATACAGCACACATGGATAGCCAATGGTTGCAAATTGGCTTGGTTAATCGATCCTTTTGAGGAGGAAGTTCACGTATATCGAGCTAATGGCACTAGCAATTTAATCGCTACTTTCGACGAAGTAGTAAGTGGCGAAGACGTTTTGCCTCATTTTAATTTCGATTTACAGGAGTTGCGATTGTAATTTTTGGGTATTTCGTAACACAAAAAATCTGTGTTTTAGAAATCAGTAGCAGGTAAAAAAAACTTGGGGCAAACGTATACCAACTACCAACCTACTCCTACTCAAAAGGATTTTTATAAGCTGGATTATTTAAGAAAGTCGTATCTGTAAGCGTATGTAAAAAGGCAATAATGGCTTCCTTTTCTTCTTCTTCTAAAAGATTACCAGTACTGTTAAAATCGCTAACCATAATAAGATCCAAGTTAGGGGAAGGTTGTATTTCATCTGCATAAAAATCGAGTACTTCTTTTAATGTATTAAAGCGACCATCATGCATATAGGGCGCAGTTACGCCAATGTTTCGTAAAGAGGGCGTTCTAAAACGTCCATTATCTTGGGGGATGCCTGTTACTTCTCCTAGCCCCCAATCAGCAAATTCTTCAAAAGTGCTGGTAGCATCTAATCCTGTGTTGTGAAATTTATTATCCGTAAACAAAAGTCCTGGGTCAATGTGGCAATGTAGGCAGTCGCCGCCTGCTAAATCGTTAAAAAGGTTATAACCCAACTCTTCCTGTGGACTTAAATCTACGCCAGTACCAGGCGTTACTGCTAAATCAAATTTAGAGTTGCCACTAATCAAAGTACGCTCAAATTGTGCAATGGCTTTTGTCACCAACTCTTTGCTAATAAGCGTATCACCAAAAGCTTCATAAAATTTTACTCGGTAATCATAATGATTCATTAGTTTGGCAACTGCTCCTTCCCAGGGTTGATGCATTTCTACTTCGTTAGGTACAGGTTTTAGTGCTTGCTCTTCTAAACTGTTAACCGACCCATCCCAAAAAAAGCTAGGTTGCCATCCTAAATTAAACAGCGGCATCGAGTTACGTCGGCCAATAGCACCGTCTACGCCTTCGCTTAGAGCTACATCATCTGTAAATGCATTTTCAATAGCGTGGCAACTTCCACAAGCAATCGTACTATCTTTCGATAAAATAGGGTCGTAAAACAACATGCGTCCTAGCTGTATGCCTTGTTCGGTAAGCGGATTATCAGGGGGAATGTAGTAATCGTCTTTAATGTTTTCAAAAATCGTTGGAAACACTAATTCGTATGGAGTAGGAGCGTAGTCTAGGCTATCCCAATTAACAACAAGGGTGTTATTGGGAGTTATAGTATCAGTTGCTTCATAGCAGTCGCTATTCGGGTCGCTCGAATCGCACTTTTTGCAAGCGGTTATTAATACAATAGAGGTGAAGATGGTTAGTAAAAAAAAAAGGAGCAATTGTTTTTTCATGATATAGCTTATCTAGGATGGTTGATTTTATAGGTATAACGAAAAAAAGCATTAATAAGTTGATTTCAAAAATAGGAAATCTCTTGTAAAGGTAAAAAAAAGCCCGTATCCTTTTCCTAAAAAAAGTATACGGGTTGGACAATTGCTCTGATTTTAAATATAGAGCTCGTTATATTTTTTGATAAGTCCATCTAATTAATAGGGAAAGAAAAATGCTTGTCACTTATCAAGTAAAAAACTTAATCTTCCTCAATAGACTCAGGGAAGTTGGCTAGTAGAATATCCGAAACATTGGAGTTATCTATCGTATTAGTCTGATTGTTGGTTGTTAGGTCAATACCTTCAAATAATTTGAACAAGTCTAAAACCAAATCAACGTCTTCGTTTTGTTGGGTAAGGTTTAGGTGAAAAGGTACTGCAAGTGTACGGCGTGCATCGGAGGTGCCTAGTGTAAAGTTAAGGGGCGTACTAAAAATGAGGTCATAATCTAAATCTAAAATACCCTTGAAAGAAGCAAAGCTATAGCCATAAGAACTATTGATGTACATATCGTTATTTGCCAAAGAAGAACTTGTTGGCCAATCTACAGGCATAGTGTTATTATCTGTTTCGCTTAAACCTATATCAAACTTCATTCCTACTACTCTTTTCGATTGGCACTGCCCAAGTTCGTAGGTATCAACGTTAGGGGTAATTAATAAGGTTTTGTCGCCAAAGCTAAACTCCGTACTATCAGCATTTACCAATCTAAAGTTAGATAAATAAAACTGAGCTGTGCTTAGTTTTAGGTTAACACCATCCTTGCTGTAAATAGAGTCGAGGAAAAATCGTTGAGCATTGAACAAATATTGGACCTTAATTTTGAAAGATGGATAGATGCATGATTCGTCAGATACATCTGCATAAGGATTGTAATTAATAGCTGTTTTGTCCATGCAATCTACTATGGGAACTGGTTCAATAATGTTTCCTTCGTTGCAGCTATTGATGGTAAATGCACAAAATAATACAGTCAATACCAATATTGGTTTAGTGTAGCGTGATTTTGAATATCGCATCAGTTCTTCATTTTGTTTTATAACAACATTTTGTAGAATAGCAAAATGGTGAAATCTATAGTGTAATAAAAATGGCACTAGGTAATGGTAAAATAAGTATAAGTATCAGTTGGTATTATTGGTATAAAACAGTTCCTTAAAACAGCAATTATAGTAAAAACTAAGTAAGTGTTTTATCGTAACCATTTTAACTCAAAAAGGAGAAATTGTTTACTGGGTTATTTGTGCTTGCTTTTTTACTGAAAATCTACTTTGTTTGTAAAACAAATAAGAGCAAATTTCATGCTAGTAATTAGGCAGAATAACTATTATTGCTAATAATATCTAGTTACAAAATTGAACTTATGCAAGTTTTTAGAGAAGAATAGTGTGGCTTACTAGTAAAATAATACATTAACAAACCTTTTTAAGTAACAGCTTAACTAGTTAAAAGGGGAAAAAATGGAAAATGAAAAATGACAATGAGTTTTTTATTGAATTACAGTATGGTAAACAAGTTTTTTTATTTTTATATATAGTGAAGCATTACTGTGAATTGTTAAGAAAAAACAAAAATGCAAGGAGCTGTAGCATACTTTTTTTGTTCATTTAGAAGGCGGAAAGTTTTTTTTGTAAAAAAAAATCTATTTCAGTGTTTAGATATTTTTCCTGAAAGATACTAATAAGTAATGCTTATGCTGAATATTACAACAGGCATAAAGTATCTATGGATTAAATTATTTTTTTTCTAAACCAAAAACAACAATCAAAATGAACAAGAGTAACATTTTAATTTTAGGTTTGCTGGCGATGTTTGTATTAATTTCCTCTTGTAAAAGAGATAAGGACGAGGAGGAATTTAGTTGTGTTGATTATCACTGGGAATACGAAGGGGAGGCTGCTCCCGAAACTTGGGGTACTTGCGCTGCTAATTGTGGCGGTTTGGCGCAATCGCCAGTTAATATTACGGAGGCAATTGTTGATGCGAACCTAAACGCCTTAACAACCAATTACCAAAACGCACCAATTGAATTGGCATACAATGGGCATACCATACAGTTCGACTATAAGGCTGGAAGCTCCTTAACACTTAATGGAGAAACGTTTAACTTATTGCAATTTCACTTCCACACAAAATCAGAACATACGATTAATGGCGAGCAATATCCTATGGAAGTACACCTTGTACACCAAAACCCCGATACAGATGATTTAGCCGTAATTGGAATATTTTTCGAGGAAGGTAGTGAAAATGCTTTTCTAGCTAATTTTAGCGATAATTTACCCGAAACAGAAAACAGCCCGCTTTCGTTATCAAACGAAGTAAATGCAACAGACCTATTGCCAAGCGATATGGGCTATTATACTTATACTGGCTCTTTAACTACTCCACCCTGTTCCGAAATTGTTACTTGGTTGGTTATGAAAACGCCAGTACAAGCATCAAGCACACAAATTAACGCTATGCACAATATTATTCAAGATAACTTTAGACCAGTACAAGCTTTAAATGGCAGAGAAGTAAAGGAGTTTCTCTAAAATAATGTGGCTAACAATGATAATACAACTAATCTTTTTATCCTATTTATTTAGCTCACTTTTATACTAAAAAAACACCTGTTTTGTATCGTCTGTTTGAAAAGTTTAAAGCAAAAAAAAACACAGATTTATACAAAATGGGTATTTTTTATCATTTAGGAATAATGCCCACTTTTTTAATCAATTATATATGAATGTTTGAGTACTTTTAAGAAAGCGCAATTTTAACAAAAAAAAGATTTTTTTTTAGCACTAAATGTTGTAAATTGAGTGTTAAGTAGTTGAGCATAAATAATCGTCATTATTAACCGAGCTATTTTTTTTGTTAGACAAGGCGCAAAACGCAGGCATAGCCGTAGCTATGACGAGTATTTGCAACGCAGTATAACGGAAAAAGAGCTGCTTAAGAATGTGTCGATTATTTTTGTCCAACTACTTAAGTAGTGGTGTTTAAATAGTTTCCTAATTTATACGCAGTTATTTTGCGCCTTGACTTGAATAAAACAATCGTGCATAATGGCCGATTTTATTTATCCCTTTTCACTAAGTGAAATGAAAAAAATAAAGTCCACCAAGAAATTTAATTATATTTTTCAAG
>JAHDBT010000438.1 GCA_020630215.1 Bacteroidota bacterium | reverse complement strand
ATTTCTTAAAATCAATTGTGTTAAATTGTCAAACTCATCTATTGTATTAGGTATTACTGTTATTAGATTTCCCGATAATCCAAGATAGGATAAAGGTAAGTTACTTAAAGCACTTGGGAATTCACTTATCTGATTGTCTCTCATCCAAAGCACTCGTAAATTATCAGCATTATTTAGTGCAGTAGGAATTACGGATATGTTATTTTCAAACGCATAAAAATATCTTAAATTTGTTAAATTACCTAACTGTGGAGTTATACTAGTTACTTCATTGGTAGCAATAGTAAAAAGGCGTAACATGCTTAGGTTTCCTAACTCGGTAGGTAAATCGCCACTTAATCCACTATTTCTAAGTATAATTTGTTCTACATGACAGCCATCAGCAGTTAAAACAATTCCATGCCAACTACTAACTTCACCTTCTAACCATTCATTTCCAAGATTAGGTATAGGTGCGTCCTCTTGTAGGGAAATTTCAAAATAAACAGGTCCAGCATAAGTCCAATTTGGCCCGTTACAAGCATTATATAAAGCTACTAAGGCCATCGAGTCAGCCTCTGCAACCCCTCCTGGACATTGAGCATTGGATTTATTGAAAAGCAAAAGTAAAATAAAAGAAAAATATATGCAAGTAACTATTTTTTTTGTGTAAAAATACATGATAAGCGCAATTTAGTAATTTGAGTAATTTTGTTTTGAGTTTTGGTAGTAATTGTACCTTTTAGTGGAAAAATATTTTTTCTACCAAAAGTTTTTCTCCGACTTGTAGTTTTAAAAAATAAATTCCTTTATTTAAACTGGTTAAATTTATAGAAGTGTTATGAAATGTATTTGAATTTTGTTGGTAAACGGTTTGTCCTAATGCATTGTATAAGTAAATGTTTGCTTTTTGTGGCGGATGTAACGCTCCCCAATCAATATTAATGAATTGCTGGGTTGGGTTGGGGTAAATTTGTATTTTTTTAACCCATTCGGCGGTTTCATTTATACTTACAGGAGTACTATTGGTGAGTACTATTGAGCAATCTTTTTCGTCTAAAATAGTTACTGATATTGGGAATAGGGTATCTGTTACCAAGATAAAAGAACCTTCGTCACCATTACTCCAGAAATGACGGTAAGGGGGAGTGCCGCCATAAATATTTGTGTTGGCTTGATAGTTTTCATCTGGATAACTAAAAGTAATGTTTCCAGATAGTGGTGCTTGTTCCACTTCATACACTATAGAATCCATATTGCAGTTATTGGCTGTTGCATAAATCATATAGCTACCTGGAAGTAAATCCTGAAAGGAGTCTGCACCTGTAAATGTGAGTTCACTAGGAGGTATTGTGTCGTTAATAGGTTTAATAGCAAAGTAAATAATCACACCTTCAACAGAAGATTCCGCCTGTACCGAAATGCCTGTAATGCAATTTTCATCTACTAATTGGCCAACATCAGTAATGGTAATTTCACAATTTTGGCAAGTGCTATTATCTATATCAAGTGTTTGTGTACAGTTGTTGCTATCTGTAATGGTCAATGTTAAATTGGGGTCATCGGGATTTAAAGGGATTGATTCGCTAGTAAATGGCAAACCTGCTGCTACAGTAGTGTTAATATCATTGTAGCTAATGGTGTAAGGCGGCAGTCCTCCGCTTGGTTCAAATTGAATGGTGTAATTTTCTCCATCACAAATAATAGCGGTTTCACTTGCTTCAAAATTACTAGTTAAAGGAGAGAGGATATTGATGATAAGCGAATCAATGGTATTACCACAATCAGGATAGCCATTATCTGGAATTTCGTAGCTTAACCAATAAGTACCTTCTGAGTTGGTAAAAGGGTAAAATACATTTGCAATAAATGCCCCAGCATCAGTACTAGCAGACCAAGTACCTATATCACTCGCATTAATATATGGACTTAAATCAATATTGTTAGTCGCATAGCAAAAAGGAGTATCAGGATTTTGTAGTGTTACATTCGATGCTGCTATCACTTCTATTGAATTGCTAATGCTAATAGCCCCACAAATAGGGTCTGTTACAGTATAAATAATTTCGTAGGAACCTGCTGTTAATCCATCGGCATTAAAAATATTACTACTATTAATTGGTCCATCTGTCGGATTACTTGTCCAGGTGCCAGTTGTGTTGCCTATAACTAAATCATTTAAATCCAATAGGGTAGTTCCTCCTGACGAATTATTATTGCAAAATACCGTTATTGGTAGCGTTACCATAGTTTCAGAAATACTTGTAATGGTAATGGTTTGCATTGCGGTCGTATCAGGGCAACCAATAGCACCTAGTATGGTATAGGTTAAAGTATAATCACCAGCAGCTACTCCTTCCGCATCAAAAATACCATTTCCATCTATTGTTCCACTAGGAGTATCGCTTGCCCAAGTGCCGCCCGTATCACCTGTAACTAAATCGTTTAAGTCAATGCTATTTCCAGCCTCATTACATAATGCAGGCGGAGGATTAAAACTTGGGTCTTCGGTGCAATTAGCAGGGCAGTTTTGTATGGTAATGGTTTGTGTTGTTTCTGCATCCATACAAGGATCGATGCCTGCTACAGTATAAGTGATGGTATAGCTTCCTTCTGCTAAACCATCTGCATTAAAAATATTGCTTATGTTTATTGTACCATTAGGGGCATCTGTTGTCCAAGTGCCGCCCGTATCGCCTGTTACTAGTGTAGTTAAATCTAAGCTAAGGGTATTGTCTGGTAAATCATTATTGCATAAAGTAATAGCAGGAGCATTTATACTGGCATCTGGTGCGGCTACTATTGTTATTGTTTGATTGTTTATTGCATCAGGGCAACCAATAGCACCAAGTATGGTATAAGTTAAAGTATAATCCCCAGGAATTAATCCTTCGGCATTAAAAACATCACTTACCTCTATTGTGCCATTAGGAGCATTGGTAGTCCAAGTGCCGCCTGTATCACCTGTAATTAAGCTGGTTAAGTCAAGAGTATTTCCTGCTTCATTACATAATGGAGGAGGGGGAGTAGAACTTGCGTCTTCGGTGCAATTAGCAGGGCAGTTTTGTATGGTAATGGTTTGTGTTGAAACTGCATCATTACAAGGAGGGATGCCTGCTACGGTATAGGTAATGGTATAGTCTCCTTCTGCTAAACCATCTGCATTAAAAATATTGCTTGGGTTTATTGTACCATTAGGGGCATCTGTTGTCCAAGTGCCGCCCGTATCGCCTGTTACTAGTGTAGTTAAATCTAAGCTAAGGGTATTGTCTGGTAAATCATTATTGCATAAAGTAATAGCAGGAGCATTTATACTGGCATCTGGTGCGGCTACTATTGTTATTGTTTGATTGTTTATTGCATCAGGGCAACCAATAGCACCAAGTATGGTATAAGTTAAAGTATAATCCCCAGGAATTAATCCTTCGGCATTAAAAACATCACTTACCTCTATTGTGCCATTAGGAGCATTGGTAGTCCAAGTGCCGCCTGTATCACCTGTAATTAAGCTGGTTAAGTCAAGAGTATTTCCTGCTTCATTACATAATGGAGGAGGGGGAGTAGAACTTGCGTCTTCGGTGCAATTAGCAGGGCAGTTTTGTATGGTAATGGTTTGTGTTGAAACTGCATCATTACAAGGAGGGATGCCTGCTACGGTATAGGTAATGGTATAGTCTCCTTCTGCTAAACCATCTGCATTAAAAATATTGCTTGGGTTTATTGTACCATTAGGGGCATCTGTTGTCCAAGTGCCGCCCGTATCGCCTGTTACTAGTGTGTTTAAATCTAAGTTGAGGATATTATCTGGTAAATCATTATTGCATAGAGGACTGGGTGGTGTAATAGTAGTTGCATCACTTATAGGAGCAACCGTTATTAGAATAGAACTAGTAAAAACATTACCACAATCGTCGGTAATAGTTACCGTGTAGGTCGTTGTTTCTTGCGGACTCACGTTAATACTAGCATCACTTGCACCCGACTCACTCCATTGATAGGAATAGTCTGGAAAAGGCATATCATGACTAACTGTTAAATCAACTGATTCTCCTAGGCAAATGGTGGAGGCAGTAGCATCAATACTTGGATTAACATTATGTGGTAACACTAGGGGTACAGGCCCTACTAATGCAACCGTTTCGGGATTATTGTCTGCTACTTCATGAATTGCTGCAAAATTATCGGGCAAGGTAATATTGGCACAATGGTTAATGCCCCATACTTGGTAAACGCCATCAGGGGGATTGTTAAAATAACCATTAACGGCCATATCCACAATAGTTAAGGTAGCAGGGTTGTATAGGATATAGGTTTGGTAGGCATTAAAATAGAAACCCGTATTGTAAAAATCGGAGTAAGTGTCGGTGATACAATCAGGATACAAATTTCCAAAATTAGCAAAACAGCCAAAGTCGCTACAAGCTGTTTCTATAGGCACATTAACAACGAGTGGGTCGGTACAAGCTTCTAAATTGCTGCTTACAATTACTTGTGCTACATCATTATTCGCAAAACCAGTTATTTCTGGCGGCGAAAAGGTGTTGGCAAGAATAATGGTTAAAGGGTCAATGCCTACTGGACTGGTGCTAATAATAGGATAGTTAAATTGGTAGCTGCCTGTTCCTCCTTGAATCGTTGCTTGTATAAAATTGCCCGTTAGCGTATCATTATCTATACAGATATTTTCTACACTAAGTTGTATTTCTTCTTCTACAATTATGGTAACACTGTCTACTACCTCACATGCTAAATTGCTGTTCGAGATGGTTACCGTATAAGTTGTCGTAGCACTTGGACTTACTAAAAGGTTAAAATTTGTTTCGCCCGCTACACTCCACGTATAACTAGTACCACCTACAGCAACTAGGTTAACACCTTGTCCACTACAAATAGCAGTTGTAGTACTAGGCAGTAGGTATGCGGGACAGTTAACAACGGTACAATCGGTAAGCGTTGTACTAGAAATTGCGGTGCAGCCATAAGCATCTGTTACCGTTACGGTATAAGGAACATCTATGGTTAAGGAAGCGGCGGTGCTGCTTGTTTGCGGAGGACTTGTATCCCATAAATAAGTAAATGGTCCAACTCCCGAAACTTGTGTAGTTGCTGTTCCGTTGGTTTCTCCACAAATAGGATTTGTTTGTTCGATGGTATTAATAACAATGGCTTCGTTGGCTTCAATAGTTGTTGTTGTGGCAGTTGTGCAAGCATTAGCATCGGTGATGGTTACTTGGTAATTGCCAGCAGCTAATTCGGTAGCATTATCTGTTGTAATGCTTGCATCGTGAGACCATTCGTAGGTATAGGGACTTGTGCCGCCTGTTGCGTTTACGATTGCCCAGCCATTGTTTTCTCCGCAGATGGTATTTGTGGGGTTAATTGTTGCGGATGGGGTGTTGCTGTCATTTATGATTGCTTCAATTGTAGCGTTACAGTCATTAACATCTGTTACGGTTACCCCATAAACACCAGCAGGTATACCTGTAATAGTTGCTGTTGTAGCACCATGACTCCATTCGTAAGTATAAGGGGCTGTTCCTCCTGTTGCGCTTACTTCTGCGAAGCCATTATCTTGTCCGCAAGTAGCGTCATTTACTTGTTCAATTGTTACAGATGGCGCATCGCTATCAAGTATCTCTACATTATCCGTAATTGTGCAACCATTACTATCTGTTACAGTTACTTCATAAGTTCCAGCTTGTAAATTAGTGGCTGTTGCAGTAGTTTGATTACTAGGATCATCCCATATATACTCATAAGGTGCTGTTCCTCCTGTTGCGTTTACTGTTGCTGTGCCATCTGCTTGTCCACAATTAGCATCGGTTGGGTCAATTGTTGCAGATGGTGCGCCGCTGTCATTTATCGTTGCTGTAACTACAACTGCACATCCATTAGCATCCGTTATAGTTACATTATAATCGCCTGCTGCTAAATCGGTGGCTGTTGCTGAAGTTTGATTATTAGGATCATCCCATTCATAAGTATAAGGGGGAATACCGTCATTAGCAGTAATTATTACCGAGCCATTTGCTTGTCCACAACTAGCATCAGTTGTTTCTTCAATTGTTGCGGAGGGTGCGCCGCTATCATTTATCGTTGCAGTAGCTGTAACTGTGCATCCATTATCATCTGTTACGGTTACATTATAAGTGCCTGCTGCTAAATCGGTGGCTGTTGTTAAAGTTTGACCGTTAGGGTCATCCCATTCATAAGTATAAGGTGCTGTTCCTCCTGTTGCGCTTACTGTTGCTGTGCCATCTGCTTGTCCACAATTAGCATCGGTTATTTCTTCAATTGTTGCAGATGGTGAGCTGCTATCGGCTATGTCTGTTGTAGCTATCGTTACACATCCGTTAGCATCTGTTACGGTTACCTCATAAGTTCCTGCTTGTAAATCAATAGCTGTTGCTGAAGTTTGATTATTAGGGTCATCCCATATATACTC
>JAHDBT010000437.1 GCA_020630215.1 Bacteroidota bacterium | reverse complement strand
GGGAGATAGCTGGATATGGGTGATTGGCTGCTCTATTTTTTTAATCGCTTTTATTATTGGTCTTTCTATATTTCGCTACCAACTCATTGATAATGCATCTGAACTAACTAACATTACCAATATTATTACAGACAAAGACAATGCAACGGATAAATATTATACTGAACTTCTAGCAATGTTTGGTTTAATCTTTTGGACCTTTTTCAGCCTTATTATAGAATATTACTTTGCAACTCCTTATCCCGATGGATTTAATTCTAAAATACAAACTGTTCAAAAAAATATAAAAAAGAAAAAGAATGAAATAGCATTTTTAATTTATATGGTAGCAGATGTACCTAACCCTTTAATCGAAAAAAGTAAATACACACAAGTAAATTTACTAGGGAATTATGAACAAATAAACGAAGACATTCAAATCGAATTTAATCAAAACATCCATAAAAAAACACAAGAAATTATTGCATTAAAAACTGAATTAGTAACACTTTGCAACGAAATAAAACAGGTTAGGATACAATATGTTATATTTGTAGAAGAAGAATTTAATCTCCATAAAATTAATAATTACTTGAGTATCATGACACATGAAGCCGATAAACGACAGATAGAAATAGACAAAGTTAAACAACAGCACCTTAACCAAATATCTAATTCATTAGAAAAACCTTTAAATCGTTTTGATAAACTAGTTCTAAAAGCTAATGAATTGATAGAAAACACCAACTATACTAATAACTCTAAATAAAAATAAAAAATGGCACGATATAAATATAAACGATATACAAATACACCTGTACCTGCAAAAAAAAAGTTGCCTTCAACAACAATATTATTACTACTGCTCGTACTATCATTATTGGTGCTTTTAGTATATAATGCTTCATTTTTCCCAAGTATCAACACTGCTAGACATACAAATAAAATAATTATTGAAAGGACTCTAGATGCCAACGCTATCGACCAAGACTTACTTGAATCAATAGATTTATCCATTTACCTAGATAGCTGCCTGAACCATCAAAAAGAATTAGAATTAAGGCTTATCGTCAAAAATGCTTATGACCCTAAAAACCGTATAATTAACGACGAAATAATCATCAAAGATGATAAAGGAAAAATACCTTTCTTACCTACCAAAAGTAATAGAGAAAGTAAAAATGCTTTTAAACGTAGAGTAATAGCCTTTAAAGATGAAATTAATTTACTTATAGAAAAATGGATAAATACTGCTATAACACATCAAGAGATAATAATATTAGTAGATAATACAGAACCAGGAGATGAGTTTAATAGCGACAAGTGTTTTCAAGGTTCCAGAAATTGTATAATATCAAATGATTTCAAACAAAAGTTGATTACAGGTAACGGTCTAAAATTAATATTAGGAGAAATACTTGATGTGCAGCCTTCGTTTAATTCTTATTACATTCCAGCATCAAATAAGGGCTTAGAAAATCGAGTGCAAACTGTAGTAAATGAGTTAAATCGAGCAAATGATTATTATAATATCATGCTCAATAATTCCAATGGAACACAAAACTCAGAGGTTTTAAAACGAATAATAGAAGTAGTTGCTAAGAAACATGATTCAAAAGTTCCTGTTACTATTCACATATTCTCAGATTTAGAACAAAACAACCCCAATTCAATAGTTGCTATTGATGAACTAGACGCATTTTCAAATTCTTCAAACTGGAATAAAACTACAGAACGAATAATTGAGAAAAATCACCTTTTACATAATATATTAAAAGGGGATAGTAATATTGATACTGACTTATCAGTTATGCCAATATTACAACAATTAAATTTAGACAAATTATCAGTATTTGTTCACTTCCCACCTATCGGCAATCACAACAAATTAAAAAAACAACAGTTAAGAAATCATATTATTACTTATTTGCAAGCTTTGTTTCCACAAATCAATATAAATTCAAATACACAGGTTAATTAGCTTGGCAATACTAAAACCGTGATACCGCTAAAAGAATGTACGACCTACTGCTGCCCTACCAGCAACAAGCCATTGAACGAGCTACAACATTAAAAGCGCAGTACCACGAAAATGATAAAGCCCATGCCGATAAAAATCCTTTTACAACGATTCATGAGTTGGTAGTTGAATTGAATAAGCATAGGAAAAAATAAGCTGAATTTTCTAACAATTAAAAAAGCAAGCCTATTATCAAAAACTCCTAGCCTACCCCCAATTTGCCCATCCCAATCTTTATACATAACTTTACCCTCTGTTTAAAACCAACCCAAGTACCCACACCCTGCAATAAACGCAAATAATGGCCAACGAAAGTAAAATAGAAGAAAAATTACTTAGCAAATTAGCTGACCTAAAATATACGTATCGCCAAGATATACGCAATAAAGAGGCACTAGAACAAAACTTCCGACAGAAGTTTCAAGCTCTCAATAGGGTTAATCTTACCGATGCAGAATTTAATAGACTTAGGGACGATATTGTTGATGCAGATGTTTTTGCGTCTGCTAAACATTTAAGGGAACGCAATACTTTTATACGGGAAGATGGTACGCCTTTGCAATATACACTGGTAAATATTAAAAAATGGTGTAAAAATGAATTTGAGGTTATTCATCAATTGCGTATCAATACAGAAAAAAGCTATCATCGCTATGATGTAATATTGCTGATTAATGGCATTCCTGTTGTGCAAATTGAATTAAAAGCATTGGAGGTGAGTCACCGAAAAGCGATGCAGCAAATTGTTGATTATAAAAGCGACCCTGGTAATGGATATACCAACTCTTTGCTGTGCTTTATGCAACTCTTTATTGTAAGCAATGAGGGCAATACCTTCTACTTTGCTAATAATAACAACCAACATTTTAGCTTTAATGCCGATGAACAGTTTTTGCCCGTTTACGAATTAGCCAAAGCGGATAATAGCAAAACGCATAATTTATTTGATTTTGCAGATGCCTTTTTGTCCAAGTGTGCTTTAGGACAAATGATAAGCCGCTATATTGTGCTAGTAGCCATAGAACAAAAAATGCTGGTAATGCGCCCCTACCAAATTTATGCGGTAAAAGCTATTGTTGATTGTATTGAACAAAATAGAGGCAACGGCTATATATGGCACACTACAGGTAGCGGAAAAACGCTTACCTCTTTTAAAGCGTCTACCTTACTTAAAGATAACCCAGCTATTGAAAAATGTTTTTTTGTGGTTGATAGAAAAGACCTCGACCGCCAAACCCGACAAGAGTTTAATAAGTTTCAAGAAGGTTGTGTAGAAGAAAATACCAATACCGAAACGCTTGTACAAAGAATGCTATCGACCGATTATGCGGATAAGGTGATTGTTACAACCATCCAAAAATTAGGATTAGCATTGGATGAAAATAGTAGGCGAAATAGAAGTAAAAAGAAAAAGGGTACAATAACTTATAAAGAACGATTAAAGCCTTTGCATAATAAAAGGGTCGTATTTATTTTTGATGAATGCCATCGTTCGCAATTTGGCGATAACCACAAGGCTATTAAAGAGTTTTTTCCACAAGCTCAACTTTTTGGATTTACAGGCACACCTATTTTTGAACAAAATGCTATCTATAAAACCATTGAAGGGAAAAACGAATCTTACAAAACTACGGATGATGTTTTTCAAAAGGAACTACATGCTTACACTATTACTAATGCCATTGAAGACCGTAATGTACTACGTTTCCATATTGATTATTTTAAACCTGCGAGAGATACACCTTTAGGAAGTTATTTACATAAATTGGCCGTAATAAACGCTATTACAGAAAAACACAATGCTGCTACTAATAATAAGCGTTTTAATGCCATTTTAGCAACGGCTTCTATTAACGATGCTATCCAATATTTTGATTTATTTAAAAAATGGCAAGACGAAAAAGCCCTAGAGAAAGATAACTACGAACCCTTAAATATTGCTTGTGTGTTTTCTCCTCCTGCCGAAGGGAATAAGGATGTGAGGCAAATTCAAGAAGACCTGCAACAGGAAAAAGCAGACAACGAAGTAGAACCAAATATAAAGAAAGAAGCACTTACTAAAATTATTGCCGACTACAATACGCAGTATGGCACTAACCACACTATTAACGAATTTGACTTGTATTATCAGGATGTGCAGCAGCGAATAAAAGACCATAAATATTCCAATGCAGATTATCCGCACAAAAATAAAATAGATATAACAATAGTGGTAGATATGCTTTTAACGGGTTTTGATTCTAAATACCTCAACACGATGTACGTGGATAAAAATTTGAGACATCATGGACTAATTCAAGCATTTTCTCGAACCAATCGAATTTTAAATGATACCAAGCCCTATGGTAATATTTTAGATTTTCGCCAACAAGAAGCCGCTATTAATGAAGCAATTACTTTGTTTTCTGGAGCTAAAACAGATAAGCCTAAAAAAATTTGGTTGGTAGATGCTGCGCCTATTGTAGTAGCAAAATACCAAAAAGCAATTGCAGAACTTCATCAATTTATGGAATCGCAGGGTTTGGATTGTAAACCCGAAGAAGTAAATAATTTAAAAGGAGATATTGCTCGTGCAACTTTTGTGGAAAAATTTAAAGCGGTACAAAAATTAAAAACCCAATTAGACCAATATACCGATTTAAACCAAACGCAAACCGAAACAATTGAGCAACTTTTATCCGACGATAGTTTGAACGCCTTTAGAAGTGTGTATTTAGAAACTGCCAAACGATTAAAAGCACTACAAGATAAAGGAGATGAACTAGCACCTGAAGTACAACAACTAGATTTTGAATTGGTGCTTTTCTCGTCTGCGGTAATTGATTACGACTATATTATGGGCTTAATTGCTCAATACACACAAGACAAGCCATCTAAACAAAAAATGACTAAGGAACAATTAATTAGTCTACTAAGTTCAAGTGCTAATATGATGGAAGAACGGGACGATATAATTGATTATATTAATACCCTAGAAGTTGGACGTGGCCTAACAGAAAAAGAAATTAGAAATGGCTACCAAAAATTTAAAGCCGAAAAATCAACAAAAGAACTCCATGCCATTGCCCATAAACACGGTATAACACCACAAAGCCTAAGCGCATTTGTAAACCACATTATGGACAGAATGATTTTTGATGGCGAACTATTAAGCGATTTATTAGCCCCATTAGAACTAGGCTGGAAAAACCGAACTAAAAAAGAATTGGCCCTAATGGAAGATTTAGTGCCACTATTAAAAAAACGAGCGCAAGGAAGTGAAATAGCAGGATTAAAAGCTTATGAGTAAAATAAAGAAAAATATAAAACTAGTGCCTGAGTTGAGGTTTCGGGAGTTTATAAAGGATGGGGAATGGCAAAAGGATTTATTGGATAATAAAGCTACATTCTCTAAAGGAAAAGGAATATCAAAAGCTAATATAACAAGTAACGGAACTCAACCATGCATTCGTTATGGGGAATTATATACCGAATACAATGAAGTAATTAGTACTGTAGTTTCAAAAACAGATTTACCAAGTGAAACGCTTGTTCTCAGTCAAGAAAATGATGTGATAATTCCCGCATCAGGAGAAACCAAAGAAGATATTGCAACTGCTTCTTGTGTATTAAAAAGTGGTATAGCATTAGGAGGAGATTTAAATATAATTCGCTCAAAAATTAATGGTGTTTTTTTATCCTATTATTTAAATAACGCTAAGAAAAGAGAAATTGCAAAATTAGCACAAGGGATTTCAGTAATTCATCTTTATTCAAGTCAATTAAAAAATTTAGAAATTGAAATTCCAGAACCTGAAGAACAACAAAAAATAGCCAATTGCCTCTCCTCCTTAGATGAATTAATACAAGCACAAAACGAAAAACTCGAAGCCCTTAAAGTACACAAAAAAGGTTTACTACAACAACTTTTTCCTACTGAGGGGGAAAAGGTGCCGAAATTAAGGTTTGGGGAGTTTGAGAAGGATGGGGAGTGGGAGGAAAAGAAACTAAAAAAAGTCTTTTCAATATTTCAAGGTTTTGCATTTTCAAGTAAGGAGAGTACCAATCAAGGAACAAGATGGTTAAAGATTGCTGATGTCGGTATACAAAAAATGAATGATAACAATCCATCTTTTTTGCCTCTAAATTATAAAGATAAGTTTACTAAATTCATATTGATAAAAGGAGATTTTGTTTTAGCCTTGACAAGACCTCTCTTAAATGGAAAATTAAAAATAGCTCCTGTTGATGAAATATATCATAATTCTTTATTAAACCAAAGGGTAGGTAAATTAGTAACTGATAAAAACTTAACTTTTGTTTATTATCTACTTCAAACAAAGTACTTGATAAGTGAAATAGAAAAAAACATTTCAGGAAATGAACCACCTAATTTATCAATGAAGCAGATTGAAAATATAGTATTATTAATTCCTTCTAATAAAGAAGAGCAACAAAA
>JAHDBT010000436.1 GCA_020630215.1 Bacteroidota bacterium | reverse complement strand
AGTAGTCTTTCTACATTATACTAAAGTACTTTCTACTCGTTGCTGAGTAGTAACGCTATTTTTAAGCCAAATGGGATGCTTAATTATTTTTATTTAGTGGGTAAAGTTTGGAAACAAAAAAAAACACATTTGGTTTACTTTTTTGTGACAAAGTGTTTTTTTTAACAGCACTTAGAGCTGTTTTATGCCTTATGCCTTGTTTTTGAGTGCATTATAAAATGAAAAAAAAAGAGTAATTGCATCTATATACTAGGAATGGTAAATGGCGAAAATTCTTTTTTTTAGCAGCAAAAAGCTTTTTTTTTCAACAATGGTCTGTTGCATTAAATATTACTTGCTTTCTAAGTCCTTAATTTCCATATAGTTGACGATTTTTTTTAATGATAGGGTGTAAGAAAGCAACAAAAAGTGCCTTGCAAATCGAAAAAAATGTACTCATTATAATTTTTTGGAATGCCTTATCTTTGTGGTGGTTAGCAATTGACGTTGAATAAAGCCGACGATGCAAATACTACAGCTAGTGTTTAGCTATTTTAAAGAAAGCATTAGTTCTAGTAGTTTGCTAGTCGGTTTTTCTTACTTGAAAAAAAAAAGCTTGCACTTAATGAGTGCAAATATAAAAGAACAAATCAACATATTCATCTAATTGGTTTAGCCTTTTTTAGTAGAAGGATTAGGACCGTTTCGCTTCGCTACCCTATTTAAAAGTGCTCTTATTGGATAATCTCTTGAATAATTAAATTAACAAATACAAAGACGTTTAAAGGTTGTGAGTGCCTTTATGCAATAAATAGATTTAACAATAAAAAGCCCGTGATTTTTACAATCACGGGCTTTGTTTTTTGGAGGTGTTTTGGTTAAAGGTTACGCTTCGTTTTTACGTATTATCGTTAGCAGGAAACCTTAAATTTTTAACTAACAACCTTCAACCAAACTCAAGTAAGTTTTATCTTTTTCAGATAAGTATTAAAGCTTACGTTTAGCAATTAATTCAAAGTTAAGGTTTACTTCTGGACGAATAAAACGGTCGCCTAAAGATTTATCGCTGCCGTAAGTTAATCCCCAGTCGGTACGGTCGATGTTAAAGTTGGTAGCAGCACCTAAACTAGCAGGTGTAATGCTAACAATAGCAGGAAAACTGATGTTTTTCGTTTTATCTTTAATGGTTAAGTTTCCTTCTACAATATGAGTTGCACCAGCTAATAATGGTTTTTCTTCTTCCTTTTCAGAAGCTTTGTATTTTTCAATACCTGTTAGTTCAAACTTAGCAGTAGGATATTTTTCTACGTCAAAAAAGTCTGCATTTTTTAAATGTCCCGCTAATTTTCCATTATTTTCCTCATCCATATCTACGGCTGCTACAGAAGTCATATCAATTTCAAACGAACCGCTTTTTATGTTTCCATCGCTTAATTCAAAAGTACCATCTTTAATTTGAATCGTACCATTGTGTTGACCAGTAGGCTTAGTACCAATCCATTTAATTAAGCTTTTGGCAGTATTAACCGCTAAGGTAACTTCGCCCTCGGTAATAGGGGCAGTAGCAGCAGTAGTAGAAGGAGCCGTAGTGCTGGCCATTGATTTTTTTGGTGCTTTGCCTGTTACCTTATCTGCTTTAGGAGCTTGGCTACAAGAAACCGTCATTGCTAAAACAAAACCTGCTAGTAAAAAAAGTGATGTCTTTTTCATTTCTAAATATAATTTATGAGCTAATTAAATAAATAATCGCAAAATTACGATAATTTTGTGTGCCTAGGATCTAATATCTTTTAAAAAGTACACATTTTTTGTTTTTTGAGAATATAAACTCAACCATTAAAAACACTTTTTGTTCAACAGAAAGGAAGTAAAAAGACAAAAAAGTTAAACAAGAAGGTTCAATTTGTAAGAGTTGTTGGTTTTTTTAGGGCTTAATTGTATAAAAAGACTTAATTTACCCGTTAAAAATTGGAACGGAATTTTAGGCGTATTTAAATAAGAATTCGTTTGTTATTATCTTTTGAGCCTATAACTGCTAACTACTAAACTAGATTTCAAAAGATAAAGTTGGTGTACTAGCAACCAACATTTAAAAATTTGTTGAATTATGTTTCGAGTATTTATACTTTTTATTGCTTTGCTAATGGGGGCTGAACAGACCTATGCACAAGGTATGCAAGCCGCTATTGATGCTAAAACGGCTAAACAATTATTAGATAATGGCGATTTTTCTAAAGCCGAAAAAAATTATCGACGGGCTTTAAAATCATCCCCTACTAATTACGACTATAAGTATGGTTTGTCTATGGCATTGTATCGTCAAAAAAAGTATTCGCATACCATTAAGTTTTGCGAGGAAATTGTAAAGGATAAAACTGCTACTGTTGATAGTTACCGTTTGCTGGCTAACAGCTACGATTTACACAATAACTACGAAAAAGCCATTAGTACTTTAGAGGCAGCAGTTGTTAAGTATCCGCAAAGTGGTGCTTTGTACCACGATTGGGGCTTAATAGATATGCTGCGAGAGAAGCATAAACAAGCTTTAAATGTTTGGGAAAAAGGCATTGCTACCGATCCTAGCTATGCGGGTAATTATTATTGGGCGGCCAAAACCTATGCTAATTCGGATGTAAAAGTGTGGGCTTTTATTTATGGCGAAATTTTTATGAATATAGAGCGAGGCACCAGCCGTTCGGATGAAATTAGCAAACTGCTATTTGATTTATATGTTGCCTTAATAGAAGACGAAACGATGGTAGACAGAGGCGAAATTGCGCTAGAACGAGCAGACAATTCGTTTGTAGAAGCCAATAAGCGTTTGTTTGGTTTGTTGCGTAGAAATAATATGATGAATTTTGAAAGAGGTAAAACCATACATGGCCAAAACCGTATTAAATCTATTGCCATGATGCGCCAAAATTTCCTAGAAATGTGGTTGCAAGGATTTACTTTAGCCTACCCCAATATTTTATCTAAATACCAAAGAGAAATGATGGATTTGAGCTTTTACGAAGCGTATAACTTTTGGCTATTTAGCAAAGCAAGCACCAAAGATTTTTTAGATTGGCAACAACAATACCAAGGTAAATACGATGCCTTTATTGATTGGTTTTTAGGTCATCCTATGAAAGTAGATGTGGAGGATTTTATGGTTCGCAGCCAATTTGAACCTAGACCTAAACCCAATTTGACAAAACCCTCTACTTCGCAGAAATAGGTTTTGGTTGTAGTAGGTAACGTGAACTATTTACTTCGGTTTTCATCTCTAGTTTACGTTAGGTAAACTAAAACCTAGGATGAAACTGAATCAAAGCATCTCGTAAATATTGCGTATCAATTTTGGCGTAAATTTCGGTAGTGGTGATGCTTTCATGTCCTAGCATATCTTGTATTACCCTTAAATCGGCCCCGCCTTCGTACAGGTGGGTGGCAAAGCTGTGCCTAAAGGTATGTGGGCTAACGGTTTTGGGTATGCCTGCTAATGCGGCAATGTTTTTTACAATGGTAAAAATCATTACTCGGCTTAATTGTTTGCCTCTCCTATTTAAAAATACAAAGTCTTCCTGTCCTTTGGCAATGGTTAAGCGATTTCTTATTTCGCTCCTATAAATATTAATTTGTTTCACCGCCGATTGGTTAATCGGCACCAACCGTTCCTTGTTGCCTTTGCCGCTTACCTTAATAAATCCTAACTCAAAATACAAGCCCGATAGTTGCAAGTTTGTTAGCTCCGATACTCGCAAGCCGCAGCCATAAAGGGTTTCGATAATCGCTTTGTTGCGTACTCCTTCGGGTTTACTTTGGTCGATGACCTGGAGCATTAAATCAATTTCATTAACGCTTAGTACCGTTGGTATTTTACGACGCAACTTAGGAGCTTCTAGCAATTGTGTTGGGTTTTGGACAATCACTTTTTCGAGTACTAAATACCTAAAAAATGCTTTAATGCCCGAAACAATACGTGCTTGTGAAGTTGGACCAATATCGAGTTGGGCAAGGCTTTCTAAAAACGATTGGCAATGAGGTAAGGTAATTTCGGTAAGTGGTAGCTCGGGATAATTGGCGTGAAGATATTGATTAAATTTATTGATGTCTCGCAAATAGGCATCAATTGAGTTGCCCGATAATTTGCGTTCGAGTAAGAGGTAAGCGTTAAATCCATTGATGTAGGCGGAGCTAATCATTTGGTTTGGGTATTTAAAACAAAGACATACTATTTTTTTAGAAAAATAGTATGTCTTTAGCAGTATAGTTTTGCAAACAAAAAAAATCTAGCTTTTAATATCAAATAAATCTAAAATGAAGGCGTAATTCAGGGCAATTTCTTTTAGCGATTCAAAGCGTCCAGAAGCACCGCCGTGGCCAGCATCCATATTAATGTGTAGGAGTAATTTGTTGTTATCTGTTTTTAACTTACGGAGTTTGGCTACCCATTTAGTTGGTTCCCAATAATGCACTTGCGAATCGTTAATGCCAGTAGTTACGAGCATATTTGGGTAATCCTTGGCTACTACATTATCGTAGGGCGAGTAAGAAAGCATATAATCGTAATACTCCTTATCATTTGGGTTGCCCCATTCTTCATACTCACCAGTAGTAAGTGGTAGGCTGGTATCGAGCATAGTTGTTATAACATCAACAAAAGGTACTTGTGCTAATACGCCTTTAAACAAATCGGGACGTAGGTTAATTACGGCACCCATTAGCAAACCGCCAGCACTTCCGCCTTGTATTACCAGCTTATCTTTACTAGTATAGTTTTGTGCAAGGAGGTGTTCGGCACAGTCGATAAAATCGGTGAAGGTATTTTTTTTCTTTAAAAATTTGCCATTGTCATACCAAGCACGTCCTAGTGTTTCGCTGCCTCTAATATGTGCAATCGCAAAAACAAAACCTCTATCCAATAAACTCAATCTAATACTCGAAAAATGTGGGTCTATATTTATGCCATACGAACCATAGGCATACAATAGCAAAGGCGTGTTTTTATTAATAGGCGTATCCTTTTTATAAACCAACGAAATGGGTACTTGTTGGCCATCTCTAGCAGTAGCGGTTAAACGTTCCGAAACATAATTTTCGCTTGCAAAACCGCCTAATACTTCTGTTTGTTTTCTTAGGGTTTGTTCTTGGGTTTCCATATTAAAATCATACACTGAGTTAGGGGTCGTCATCGAGGTATAATGGTAGCGTAAAATGGAGGTGTCAAATTCGTAGTTTGCACCTACATAAGCTACATAGGCAGGGTCGTTAAAAGGGAGGTAATAGTCGGTTGGTCCATCCCATGTTTTAATACGAATTTGCGATAAGCCATTGCTACGTTCTTCTAATACTAGAAACTGCTTAAAGAAGGTCATGCTTTCAAAAAGTACATCTGTTCGGTGTGGAATTACCTCCTCCCAATTTTTGAGGCTCGGTGTTTCAACAGGTGCCGACATCAGCCTAAAATTTTGCGCTTCCCAATTGGTACGAAAATAGAAACGGTCTTGGTAATGGTCTACATTAAATTCGTGTTTTAATTGTCGTGCTTGTATAAGGGTGGGAGGGTTTGTTGGTTCAAAAGCATCAATATACCAAGCTTCAGAAGTAAGCGTACTTTGGGAATGAATAACCATGTATTTTTTAGAGGACGTTCTAGAAATGTAGCAATCAAATTTTTCATCTTTTTCATGGAAAACTTCCACGGCATTTTCTACAGGATCTCCTAGGCGGTGTCTAAAAATTTTATGGCTACGCATGGCATCGTCGTAGGCCATATAAAAAATGGTTTGGTTATCGCTGGCCCAGGTAGCATAAGCTACTTGCATTAATTTGTCGGGAAGGAGATTTCCTGTTTTTAAATCTTTAAAGTAAATATCTATTTTTCTGTTGCCAGTTAAATCTACACCATAAGCAAGTATATTGTGTTCATGACTAATGGTATAAGCACGAATTTGGTAGTATTTATGCCCTTCGGCTAATTCATTAACATTAAGCAAAACTTCCTCTTCGTCATCTAAGCTGTTGGCTTTTCTGCAATAAATAGGATATTCTTTACCGTCTTCTTGTCGAGTATAATAATAGTAGTTATCTCTTTTTACGGGTACAGAGCTATCGTCTTCTTTAATGCGTCCACGCATTTCGGTGTACAGATTTTTTTGAAAATCGGCAGTGTGTTTCATTAACTGCTTGGTGTAAGCATTTTCCGCATTTAGATAGTCTATTACTTCAGCGTTTTTTTTATCTCGCATCCAGTAATACGGGTCGATGCGGTCGTGTCCATGAAGGCTTAAAACATGGTTTTGTTCGGCTGCTATTGGAGGATTCATAAAAAAGTATTTTTGATTGTGGAGGGCAAATATACACAATTTGTATTACTACAAAGAGGTTTTGTTTGATTAGGCTTAATCAAAAAGCTTTTTTTGTGCCAATTGAGTAGCTGGCTTACAAATAAAGCCAGCTAATACTTGCCAATATTATTAATCACAATACTGATAATACTTTGCTATTTCCTTATCTGATAAA
>JAHDBT010000435.1:4275-6515 GCA_020630215.1 Bacteroidota bacterium | reverse complement strand
TTGATGTAAACTTAAACAACTATTTGCACAAAACCCGATGTGGTTGAGTATATATATAAAAAGCATTCACCAAGTGACAATAAAAATTGATTATTAAACACTTTAAAATTTACCATTCCAAGTATTAAATTGGCTGCAATCGAAAAACTAATCGTTTTACCAATTAATGGTTCAATTTCTTTAATCCATTCAGATAAGATAAACTGGCTCTGAAAACTACCATTTGTTAATAAAATACGAAGCCCATAAACTCCACAACTAAGTACAAAAACAGCAAAGGCAGCTTTAAAAGTAGAATTTGAAATTTTAGGATTAACAGATTTAAAAATGTATTTGAATAATTTTGCTGACTTTTTTTTTCTTGTATTACTATCACTTTCTAATGAATCCTTTTCATCAGATACTAACTTTAATAATCTGCTAATAACTCTACTTTTACCTACAGTCTCATTTTCGTATGTAATGACTCCTTCTATATTTTCGTACTTAATTTGGTGGTATTGATTTTTAATTGAAATTAATAAGTCTCTTTTAGAAGGTTTACTCTCAAACCTTTCTTCTAATTCATTGAAAACAATTTCTATTTTATTTTCACTAATTAATTTTCGTATTTCTTTTATTGATTTCACTTTTATTTTATTTAGTCTCAGCAAATTTGTAAAAAATACAATTTCCACAACATCAACTATACTAACCTAACTTTCTGATAGTATTTGATTTTTCAACCAAAAGCAAATCTATACTTTTTACTTAACATTTACAAATAATAGATACAAAAAACAACACCCATAAAAAAAGAGAGCCGAAACCTCGACTCTCTAATATTTCAAATATAATATTTAACCAACCTTAAATAGCATCCGACAAACTAGTAAAAGTAAAATCCCTAACCTTCATCGGCGGAATCATATACCCATTAATACGCTCTGGTTTCCCTAACGATTCTAGGTTATTCAACATAATAATAGGGCTTTCATTAAAGCGGAAGTTTTTAACAGGATATTTAATCTTTCCATCTTCAATATAAAACGTACCATCACGGGTAAGTCCAGTATATAGTAGAGTTTGAGGGTCTACAGAACGGATGTACCAGGTGCGGGTTAGGAGGATGCCTTTTTTGGTGCTTTTAATCATGTCTTCTAGGCTTTGGTCGCCGCCTTTCATAATTACATTGCCTGGAAAAGCGATGGGTTCCACACCTTTTTCTTGCGCCCAATAACGGGAGTAGTACATGTTTTCTACCTTGCCATCTTTTACCCAATCTACCTTGCCTCTCGGTAATCCATTTCTCGACCACGAAGCAGTAGGTACGTCTTTATCAAATGGGTCGGAGTAGATGTTTACTCGTTCGTCTAATAGTTGCTCGCCTTTTTTGTTGCCGCCGCCTTTTTTGGCCATAAAGCTACGTCCCTCATCTGCCGAACGGGCCGATAAGTTCCACATCATATTCTGAATTAACCCTACCGATGCGGCAGGTTCTAATATTACGGTGTACTTGCCTGGTTCAATCGCTTTGGCTTCCTTAGAACCGATGGCTTTACCTATCGCTACTTGGGTGGCTTTGCCTACATCAAGTTTGCTGGCATCGTTAAAATCACGAATTGCATAACCCGAACCTGTGCCATCTTCGGTACGCACGGTTACCGAAAAATCAATGCTCGTGCCACGGTGATAGGCAAATAGTTTTTTGGAATTCATCATTGCTCGAAAGCTGTTGTAATCTTCCATAAAACCTGCCGCTACCACTTTGTTTTTTACACAAGGGTTAATGCTGTCCTCCGCCATTTTGGTGCGGTCTTCGGGACTAATTTTTGCCGTATTGTCTGAAAAGCTGCTGGCTTTTGCATAATCCTGCGGCCCTAAAATCGACACATATTCTGGATCTTCGGGAGCTAATTCTGCCAACTCTTCCGAACGACGAATAGCTCTTTCGAGGGCTGCGTCGGTTAAATCGTTGGTAGATGCTCGACCTACTTTTTTGCCATAAACCGATTCTATATCAAAGCTCGTATTTGTTTCCATGCCACTCGTGCTTACCGTGTTACGAGCGTAGCGGATGTTACCCCCTACATACCCTCGCACACTTACCGTACACTCGTCTGCCTTCGACATTTTTATCACTTTCTCCAGAATCGCCTTGGCTTCTTCTTTCGTTAAAATTGCCATTGTATATTTTATTGTTAATTTTTTTTAATTGCTTAATTGTTAAACGGTTAGGATTGTTGAACTGTTGGATTGTT
>JAHDBT010000435.1:0-4175 GCA_020630215.1 Bacteroidota bacterium | reverse complement strand
TTTTTTTAATTGCTTAATTGTTAAACGGTTAGGATTGTTGAACTGTTGGATTGTTGAATGGTTAGAATTTTAACCTTTCCCATGAATAAATTCATGGGCTACAATGTCGGTCATCTCTACGAGATTTCTGAATTGCTTAATTGCTAAACTAACTATATCATCCACCAATCCAAAAGTGTAGCGCAGCGAAACTGCATCAGTACCAACTACCCTCTACCAACTACTAATTTCTGAATTGCTTAATTGCTAAACTAACTATATCATCCACCAATCCAAAAGTGTAGCGCAGCGAAACTGCATCAGTACCAACTACCCTCTACCAACTACCACCTACTAACTACCAACTATATCTTCCTAGCCGTATTAATCACATTAATACCGTTAAAGCGAGTAGTAGAACTACCATGCGAAACGGCACTTACTTGCGAGGGTTGCCCCTTGCCATCGAAGAAGGTACCGAAGAGGCGGTAATCGCTTTCGTCGCAAATAGATTCGCAGGCATTGAAGAACTCTTGTGTGTTCGATTGATAGGCTACATCTTCTACTTGTCCGATGATTTTACCATCTTTAATTTCGTAAAATAGCGTGCCGCCAAATTGGAAATTATAGCGCTGTTGGTCAATCGAGTACGAACCACGTCCTACAATATAAATGCCTTTTTCTACATCTTTAATCATATCCGCAGGGCTGTATTTTTTCTTACCTGGGCGTAAAGAAACATTTGGCATTCGTTGAAATTGTATCGAACTCCAACTATCGGCATAGCAGCAACCATGCGATTCGTCTTGTTTTAGCATATGAATTTGATCACGGATGGCTTGGTAATTTACGAGTACTCCTTCCTTCACTAAATCCCACTCTTTACAAGGTACACCTTCGTCGTCGTAGCCTACTGCGCCTAGGGAGTTTTTCTGTAATTTATCGGCAAATAAATTCACCTTTTTATTGCCGTATTCAAAGTTACCCGATTCCCATTTATCCAAGGTAGCAAAACTAGTTCCTGCATAATTGGCTTCGTATCCTAGCACACGGTCTAGTTCTAATGGGTGACCTACACATTCGTGAATGGTTAATCCTAGGTGATTCGGTTCTAGCACTAAATCGTATTTACCAGGCTCGATAGATGGAGCAGCCAATTTATTTTTAATTTGGGTACCTGCGGCTTTGGCATCATTAATCATATCGTAGCTATTGCGATATAACAAAATACCTTCTGGACCTTCTACTACATCTTCCTTTTTAGGAATTAGGTATTCGTAGCCCATACCCATTGGCGAACTCAATGCTTGTCGAGAACGGAATTTACCCGTTTCTTTGTTGATGCCCGTTACCGTAAAGTTAGGCCAAATACGGTGTACATCTTGGTCGATATACGAGCCATCGGTAGAAGCAAAGTATTTTTGTTCGTTCACCATAAACAAGGCCGAACTAGCATAAGTTGCACCTGTTTCTAGTGCGGCGGCATTGGTTTTAAGCAGTAAATCTACCTTCTCTGATACAGGTATTTCGAGAGCATTTTTTTCGATGGGTGTTTTCCAAGTAATTTCTCCTACTCCTTTATTTTTGGCTAGTTGCACCTCATCCTTTTGGATGCGAGAATTGGCTTTAGCAATGGCTACTGCTTGTTCAGCAGTTTTAGCAATGCTTTCTTCACTTAAATCGCTCGATGCAGCAAATCCCCAAGTACCGTTGGCAATAACTCTAATACCTACACCAAAGGATTCGGTATTTTCGATGTTTTTTACCTTGTCTTCCCTAGTATAAATAAACTGATTGAGGTAGCGGCCAATACGCACATCCACATAACTAGCTCCCTTTTTGGTAGCCGAGTTAAGTGCAATATCTGCCAGCTTTTTTTTATCAGCAGCATCCATGATGGATTCTGTTAGGCGATCAAACGATACTGTGTTTCCGACTAGCGGAATGCTTAACATAGTACCGCCCATCCCTAAACCTGCCATCTGAATAAATTTTCGTCGTTTCAAAATGGTTTGTTTTAAATGAGTTTATGATAAAATTTGTTTGTTCGTTATGGTTCTTTATTGTTTTATTGTGAGGACGTAAAACAGGGCGTTTTTAAGTATGTAGTTTGCCCAATGGATTGGCTGTTTTCTGGTTATTTCCATAAGAAATCCAGAAGATAACAATAGTTTGTATTTATTGCCAATTATTGGGGGTTAAAGATTGTTAACATTTTTTAAATTTAGCATTGTTTGTACAAACAACAACTAAATATTAAGTTAAAAGAAGGAATCTGTCTAATAACAAAAGCCAAGTTACGGATTTTTTGAGGGAATTAAGGAAAGGTTGGTGGTTTATATTTTATCTAATACTTTAATGACTAGCAGGTCTACCTAATACCAAGTACCCTCTACTAACTACTAAAAAAATCAATACCCATATTTTTCTTGCCACCAAGTTTTTAACTTTTTTCGCATTTCATTTTCTCTGGGATTGTTTCCTGGGTCGAATATTTTTTTGCCTTTTATTTTTTCGGGGAGAAATTCTTGGGGAACAAAATTACCTTCATGATTGTGAGCGTACTGGTAATTTTTGCCATAGTTGAGTTGTTTCATTAATTTGGTGGGAGCATTGCGGATGTGTAGGGGGACGGGTAAATTGCCAGTCTGTTTTACCAATTGTTGGGCATCGTTAATGGCTTGGTAGGAGGCATTGCTTTTAGGGCTTGTTGCTAAGTAAATGGTAGCTTGCGATAAAATAATGCGGCTTTCGGGAAAACCAATTTTACTAACGGCATCAAAACAATTATTGGCTAACAGCAATGCATTAGGATTTGCATTTCCTATATCTTCCGATGCTAAAATTAATAAACGCCTCGCAATAAATTTAGGGTCTTCGCCACCTTCTATCATCCTCGCCAACCAATATACGGCTGCATTGGGATCGCTGCCACGAATGGATTTAATAAAGGCCGAAATAATATCATAATGTTGCTCGCCGCCTTTATCGTAGCGCAGCATTTGGGCTTGGGCAAAACGTTCTACTACGGCATTGTTAATCACCTTTTTTTCGTCGGGAATACTTTGTATCAGTAGCTCAAACATATTAAGTAAACGCCTTGCATCGCCGCCCGATAATCCTAGTAGCGCATCGTATTCTTTTAGTTCAATTTTTTGGGTGTTTAGTACTACATCTTTTTTCATTGCCAACTGTAGCAGGTACAATAAATCGTCTTTGCCCAATTCTTCTAACACATACACTTGGCAACGAGATAGCAATGCCGAAATCACCTCAAAAGATGGATTTTCGGTGGTTGCGCCAATTAGGGTAATCGTGCCATCTTCTACGGCTCCTAGTAGCGAATCTTGTTGCGATTTGCTGAAGCGGTGAATTTCGTCAATAAACAAAATCGCTTTACCTTGTTTTTTGGCTACGGCAATTATTTCTCGCACTTGTTTTACCCCTGCATTAATGGCACTTAATGTATGAAATGGCAAAGATAAATGTTGCGCTATAATGCGAGCCAATGTTGTTTTACCAACACCTGGCGGTCCCCAAAAAAGGATAGACGGACAATAGCCACTATCTAAAACTTTACGTAATACTTTGCCTTGCCCAACCAAATGCTGCTGCCCTACATAATGTTCGAGGGTAGTAGGCCGCATTCGTTCGGCAAGGGGTTGCTGATTGGGGGTGGTGAAAAGATCGTTCATTTTTGGTTTTAATTTAATTGGGCTAACAAGGACTTTATATTTAGGGACGGAGAATAAATAAGTGTCCGATTTTGAGGAAATATTTTTGTGCTAGACAAGGCGGCAAAATCCGCATTACGCCTAAGCGTAATAAGGGTTTTGTCAACGCAGTATAGTACAAAAAGATAAAGTCAAAACGGACACTTATTTAGTTTGCGTCCCTTAACTTATACAAGCCGGGAGGCTTGAAGCCCGTTATGCTCCAGCCGGGAGGCTGGAACAGGCATTTTTTTTTTAGAAAAAAAGGAATGCAGGGTCAAGCGTCTCGCTTGAGCCAAACGGTACTCAAGCCTCCTGGCTTGTTTTAATAAGCTCTAATTACAATTAACTATTAGCAACTTTCTCTAACAACCATTCTTTATCCGATACTTTTTCTTGGGATTTAATGGCTGTTAAAAGCTCGGTATTTATTTGTTTGGATTGCATTCGCCATTGATATAATTTGGTGAGTAAACGAATAAA
>JAHDBT010000434.1:5195-6518 GCA_020630215.1 Bacteroidota bacterium | reverse complement strand
GCTGTCAGTTTTCCTGCTGATGTTCTATAGTGGTCAGCTGTCAGACCGTTCGCTGCGCGCACTGTCAGCAGTCAGTTTATATGCTGACGTTTTTTTGCCTTGATTTGATTGATTTTTCATACTGGCGTTTTTTTGGTTGTCAACTTTTTGATTTATTGGGTCACTTGAAAAAACAATTACTCCTTCACTATTTCAACAGTCAGCAATTCAGCAATTCAGCAATAAAAGTATCTAAAATTTAGGGAACATGCCAAGCTGTTCAAATACAAAAGCCCATCGGTCGGTAAAATCGTCTATGCGTTGTTGCGTTGTTTTACCTCGTCCTCCGCTGCCATGTCCTGCTTTTCGTTCAATGCGAATAAGGATGGGATTGGCTCCTTTGTATTGCTGCTGCATTTCGGCGGTGTATTTATACGAATGTGCGGGCACTACTCGGTCGTCTCGTTCGGCGGTAATGACTAGCGTAGCTGGGTAATTTAAATTGCCATTTACATTGTGGTAAGGCGAGTAGGGATACAAATATTTAAACTGTTCGGGTTTATCGCTGCTGCCGTAGTCGCCTGTCCATGCCCAACCGATGGTAAATTTATGGAAACGCAGCATATCCATTACGCCTACCACAGGAATGGCTACTTGAAATAAATCGGGTCGTTGGTTCATTACTGCTCCTATTAGCAAACCACCGTTTGAACGGCCTGTTGCCGCTAGTTTTGTGGGTTTGGTATATCCTTCGTCAATGAGGTATTCGGCGGCGGCAATAAAATCGTCGAATACATTTTGTTTGTTGGCTAGTATACCTCCTTTGTGCCATTCCTCTCCGTACTCGCTGCCTCCTCGTATATTGGCAACAGCGTATATGCCTCCGCTTTCGTAAAAAGGCAGGTTTTCAATTTTAAATTCAGGGATTCGAGAAATGTTAAATCCGCCATAACCGTACAATAAAGTAGGGTTGTTGCCATTTAAGGTAATGCCTTTTTTGTGGGTAATAAACATCGGAATTTTAGTGCCGTCTTTACTTTTATAAAACACCTGTTTGGTTTCATAATCATCAAATTTAAAATCAATTTCGGCGGCTCTAAACACTTCCGATTTGTTGGTTTTAAAATTGTATTTATAGATGGTATTGGGGATGGTGAAGGACGAAAAGCTGTAAAAGGCAAAATCTTCTCCTTTAACAGGCGAAAAACTGTTCACCATTCCTAGCCCAGGCAATTCAATATCCTGTATTTTTTTTCCTTCTTTGGTATAAACAACCAAGCGGCTACTCACATCTTTCATATAGTGCAACACCAATTTATCATTGGCTTTACGTACCCAACGCAG
>JAHDBT010000434.1:0-5095 GCA_020630215.1 Bacteroidota bacterium | reverse complement strand
ACTTCGGGTTCGCCTGTTAACCCTTTTTGGCGGTAGTAAATGCTGTGGTTTTGTAGTCCATCATTTTTAGAGAAATAGTAGTAGTCGCCTTTTTTTTGTGGGGTAGAATATTTGGGGTAATTCCAATATTTTTCTAGGCGTTCGGCAATGGCTTTTCGGTAAGGAATTTGGGATAGGTATTCGGTTGTTAATTTATTTTCCGCTTCAATCCAATTATTGGTTGTTTCGGCATTTTCGTCCTCCAACCAACGATAAGGGTCGGCTACTTTAGTACCATGATACTCATCTACCACCTCCCCTCGTTTAGCGGCAGGGTATTTTAAAGGTTTGTTGCTAGGCACTTTTACAAAAACATAACCCGCCTTTGTTGCTCCCCAAACCTGTTCGCCTTTATCATCAAATCCTTGGTCCCAGCTAATTAATTTATCAGCATAAACACTTACAATAGATGTGGCATAGCTTGCTCCTCGTAAAGTGCTTCCGCATGTTTTTTTACCCGTTTGTCCTTTGTAAATTGCGCCTTCCTTTTTAAGTACAATTTCGCAGCCTTCTCTAATCGTTAGGGAGTCGGGGTTGATACCAGCAAATAAGGCGGTATTATTCCATTGTCCCGTGAAACGTTTGGCATCGGGTAGGGTGTATACTTCGCTGGTAAAGGTTTGGTTGTTATTATCTACTAAGTGGTAAACTCTTTGTCGATAAGGGCGATTGCGTCCTGTTGCGATGGCTTGTTCTATGTACAGCCATTTCCCATCGGTTCTATCTTCCCAAATAGGATGCATTTCTAGGGTGATGTTGTAGTAGTCGGTATCGTTAACGGCTTGTTGAAAACTGTTGAAAGAACCTGTCATGTACTCGGCTAATTGTTCATAATCGCTTGTAGAAAACGTAGCCTTTGTAGTTTGTAATTCTTTTATGGCTTGCACTTTTTGTGCATTTTGACAAGTGCTAAAATAGGTAAAGCAAAAGCCTATTACTAGTAGCAATGCTTGAATGTTCATAGTTAGGCGGTTTGTGATAGAGATAAGAAAGCTTGTCAAAAATAGGGAAATTTGAGCAAGAATTAACAATCTGAGCCAGATTAGTCAACGATTCCATTCGGTATTGATTCCAACACCTTAATAATAACAACTATTAACAGTATAATATCAAACTAACCCCCCTTAAAGTTGGTTATCTCTACAAACACCCTATTTTTCTAAAACAAACTATTGTATCTTTGCGCCTCCAATTCATACTTTAAGAAACATTATCTATATGCCAAGCATTTCTATCAACCTAAAAGAAGGAACTTTAGCTAAAAATACCCAGCAAGATTTAATTGTGGGCATTGACCTAGGAACCACCAACAGCCTAGTAGCTTATATGGACGAAAACACAGGACAAGCCATTGCCATAAAGGATGAAGAAGGTAGCAATAAACTAGTACCTTCTATTATTCATTTCCTAGCAAATGGCGCAGTAGAAGTTGGTAATAATGCAAAGGGGCAGTTGGTCAACAATCCACAAAATACCATTTACTCAGTAAAACGTTTAATGGGTAAATCCTTTACCGATATTGCCACTCATAGCCAATATTTTAGCTACAAAATTATTGACGACGATACCGAAAGTTTGGTAAAAATACGAGTAGGCGATAAATTTCATACCCCTATCGAACTCTCCGCAGAAATATTAAAATCGCTGAAACAACGTGCCGAAAAAGCTTTAGACCGCAGCATTAGTAAAGCCGTAATTACCGTACCCGCCTACTTTAACGATTCGCAACGGCAAGCTACTCGTGATGCTGGTAAACTCGCAGGATTGGAAGTATTGCGTATTGTAAACGAACCTACGGCTGCAAGTCTGGCGTATGGATTAGGCACCAACCAAAGCCAAGCCCAAACCATTGCCGTATACGACTTGGGAGGTGGCACCTTCGATATTTCTATTTTGCAAATTGAAGAAGGAATTTTTGAAGTACTAGCCACCAATGGCAACACCTTTTTAGGAGGTGATGATTTTGATAGAGCCATTGTAGATTATTGGTTAGAACAAGCCAACTTAACGGCTAAAGATTTACAGGCCAATAAAGCATTAGGGCAAAATTTTAGACTAGCAGCTGAAGCTGCAAAAATGGCTTTAGGCACACAAGGTATTTTTGAAACCACCATCAACAAGGAACCCTTTAGCCTTAGCAAGGAACAATTTAATGCCCTAGCAAAACCGCTAGTAGAACAAACCTTAAAAAATTGTCAACAAGCTTTAAAGGATGCCAATTTAAACAAAACAGACATTAACGAAATTGTACTAGTAGGCGGTTCTACAAGAATGCCTTTAGTGCAGGAAATGGTGGCTGCCTTTTTTGAAAAACCCGTACATACCAAGTTAAATCCTGATGAGGTAGTTGCCCTAGGCGCAGCCATACAAGCCGATATTTTGGCAGGTAATAATAAGGATATGCTGCTGCTAGACATTACCCCTCTCTCTCTAGGCATCGAAACAATGGGTGGCTTAATGGATGTCATTATTCCTCGCAACTCAAAAGTGCCTACCAAAGCAGGTAGGGAATATACTACACAAGTAGATGGGCAGGTAAATATGCGTATTGCCGTTTACCAAGGCGAACGAGATTTAATTGCCGACAACCGCAAATTAGGTGAATTTGAACTCAAAGGGATTCCTGCTATGCCTGCTGGTTTTCCAAAAGTAGAAATTGCTTTTATTATTGATGCCGACGGTATTTTACGAGTGCGTGCAAAAGAATTGCGTTCGGGTATTGAGCAAAGTATTGAGGTACGACCAAGCTACGGCATTAGCGAAACCGAAATGGCTAAAATGCTACTAGCCTCTATGCAAAATGCCCAAACCGATATGCAAGCACGCGCCCTACAAGAAGCCCTCAACGAAGCCGACCAAATTATTAACACCACCGAAAAATTCATCACTAAAAACACCGAACATTTAAGCACCAAAGAAATTACCGAAACCCAAAAACACATCGCCCATCTTAAAACCACCCTAGCAAGCAAAGACAAAGATAAAATCCACGCCGCCATAGAACAACTCAACGATTTTAGCCGCCCCTTTGCCGAACGCATCATGGATGTAGCTATTGCCAGTGCCATGAAAGGGAAAAAGATTTAGGGCTGGTAGTTAGTAGAACTTAATTGGTAGTAGGTAGTTTTTCAAACACTAGTTTTTGGGGTAATTTGCAGTTTCATTACAGCATACAAAAAACAGTAGGATTAAACCCCAAACTAAGGGAGCGATTAACAAAAAAAACCCACTAATACTCTAACACGCCCTACTAATAAATATAGGGCTTTATACCCTACAATATGGAGCAATTCATACAAACCAATGTTCTAGTAAAACTATTAGACACTAGAAGGCATCCACTCCCAAAAAACAAAAAAAAAGTTTAAATTTGCGTCCTAAACAAAAATCTAAAAAAATAATCGCCAGCATATAAACTGACAGCGGAGCGTTCTGACAAGGAGCTTTAGCGAATGGTCTGACCGCTGACAGCTAAATCTGGCGACCTAAATAAAAACAGCATGAAATACGATGTAACAGTAATTGGTTCTGGTCCTGGCGGCTATGTAGCGGCAATCCGTTGTGCGCAGCTAGGCATGAAAACGGCTATTATTGAACGTTACCCTACACTTGGTGGCACTTGCTTAAATGTAGGCTGCATTCCTTCCAAAGCCTTGTTGGATAGTACCGAACATTACCACAACCTTACCCACACGTTTAAAGAACATGGCATTAATGTAGCTGATTATTCGGTTGATTTTAAGCAGATGATTAACCGCAAAGCTGCCGTAGTAAAACAAACTTGCGACGGCGTAAGCTTTTTAATGAAAAAGAACAAAATAGATGTACATACAGGACATGGTTCTTTTGTGAATAAAAATACGATTGCGATTGCTAAAGATGATGGAACGAGCAAAACGATTGAAACAGATAAGGTAATTATTGCAACGGGTTCTAAACCATCGAGTTTACCATTTATTACCATTGATAAAAAACGGGTCATCACTTCCACAGAAGCCCTAGTACTAGACAAAATTCCTAAAAGCATGATTGTAATTGGCGGCGGAGTAATTGGCTGCGAATTAGGATCGGTATATGCTCGTTTAGGTACGGAAGTAAGCATAGTAGAATACATGCCCTCTATTATTGCAGGTATGGATGCCGACCTAGGAAAGGAACTGCAAAAAAGCATGAAAAAATTAGGTGTTAAATTCTATACCAATCATGGCGTAACCGCAGTAGAAACAAAACCTAGAGGACGCACCGTTACCATAAAAGCGACCAACAATAAAAAAGGTACCGAAATTGAATTAAAAGCCGAATACTGCCTAGTATCGGTAGGACGTAAACCGTATACCGATAATTTAGGATTAGAAAATGTAGGCATTACCCCCGACGAACGTGGACGCATTCCTGTAGATGGACATTTACAAACCAACATACCTGGTATTTATGCGATTGGCGATGTAATTAAAGGAGCCATGTTAGCGCACAAAGCCGAGGAAGAAGGCGTTTTTGTTGCCGAAACAATGGCAGGACAAAAACCGCATATCAACTACTTATTAATTCCTGGGGTGGTGTATACTTGGCCAGAGGTTGCGGCAGTTGGTTATACCGAGCAACAATTAAAAGAGCAAGGACGAGCTTATAAGTCGGGTAAATTTCCGTTTAAGGCCAGTGGCCGTGCTAGAGCAAGTATGGATACCGAAGGCTTTATAAAAGTACTTGCCGATAAAACAACCGACGAAATACTAGGCGTACACATGATAGGCCCTAGAATTGCCGATTTGATTGCCGAAGCAGTTGTAGCCATGGAGTTTCGTGCATCGGCGGAGGATATTTCACGGATGTCGCACGCACACCCAACCTATACAGAGAGTTTTAAAGAGGCTTGTTTGGCGGCTACGGATAATCGTCCGTTGCATTTGTAGCAGTCAGATCGTTCGCTTCGCTCGCTGTCAGTGGTCAGAACGCTGCGCTGTCAGTTTATTATGCTGACGATTTTTTAAGAAAAAAAACAATCTAGTGACTCAAAACCTAAGTTCTTGATAACCCAAGTTTTGTCTTTTTTTCCTGC
>JAHDBT010000433.1 GCA_020630215.1 Bacteroidota bacterium | reverse complement strand
GGAAAAAAAGACAAGGCTTGGGTCATCAAGAACTTAGGTTTTGAGTCACTAGTTACTTTTTCTTGCCTTTTCAATATCATCAACAACCCCTAGTTCGCTAGGACGCTTGGCATTACTGTTGGCAATTTTTCCATCTTTATCAATTAAAATGTATTTGGGCAAACCTTTTACATTGTAGGTTTTTGCAATTTCCGATTGTAAACCAGCACCATTACTTACTAAGTGAATTTGTGGATTCCAGCCTTTTTCATTTAAAAACTTTTTCCATCCATCCTTCGATTCATCCAAGGAAATGTACAAGAAAATAACATCGCCATCATTAAAACGAGAACGTAAAATATTAGAGGCCTTCATTTCCTTTAGGCAAGGACCACACCAAGTGGCCCAAAAATCGAGGTAAACGACTTTGCCCCTAAATTGATTTAAAGAAACCCTACTTCCTTCGCCATTCGTAAGGGCAAAGTCGGGAGCCGCTTGTCCACCGCCTACGGCTTCGGCATCGCTAAATTTGGCACTTACTGCTTTTTTCATATCCTTGTGTGGGCAGTTGGCTAAAAAATCGTTGTATTGGTTACGCATATTTTCTACCCTATCGTAAATCGTTGCGTCAATAAGGGTTTGGGCTTGCACGTAATAAAGCGATTTACCTTTAAACATTTTTCTAGTAAAATCAAATTTAGTAGGGTACAGTCCATCAGAACCTGCATTGGCTTTTTCGGGACTTTTACCAAATTTGTTGTTTAGGCATTTGAGTAAAAAATCGCCATAAGAAGGCAAAGATAAAGCAGCGTCGTTGCTAAGGTCAACCACTTCAATAAAGCTGTAGTAGTTTTCTGGTAAAGGAGGCACATCGGTATTGTTTTCGATGGCGTAGGCAAAAGGATAATCAATTAATTGTACGCCCCATTCGCAGTCTATTTTTGCTTGGGCAAAATCTCTAAATTTTTGCGATAAGCTTTTTTGGGCATGCATATCTGCGAGCAACCTTTTCTTATCATCTCGTTGGCGGTTGGCAAACTGTAAGAAATCATCTGGTTGGGAAGATTTCATGAGGTGTTTAATTAACAGTACATCGTTTGGATTGGTGAAGTTGTTGTAATACTTCGCTAAAAAGTTATTATGTTCAGCACCTTTACCAGTAAACTTTATGCTGCCATCAAAATTAGCCGTATTTACCTCTAAGCGCATATCGTCTTGTGGTTCTACATACAATTGCACAAACTGATTACCGTGATGAAACGTAGCAACTGTACTTTCTTCTAGCGCAAACTGAATCACAAATTCTCCTTGGTCATTTACATATCCTGCAAAACTACTTATTTCATCACTTAGCGGACTTGCCTCCATATCAACACTTGCCAATTGTCCTTGTGGATTAAAAATTTTTCCTCGGATGGTAACAGGCTTTTGATGGCTAACGGTCTTCGCATCTTGTGCAATTGCCTGCCCGCTTATTGTGAAAAATAAGATAATTAGGAGGTAGTTAAATTTTTGCATTTTAAATTGTTTTGGAATGTTGAGTAATCTAGTGTTTTGGTTCGGGTAATAGAGATATATTAGTAGCTAGACTTGGTTGGTTACTGAAATTGAGGATTAGTTGATTAGGGTGATTGGGGGACTAATCTTTAGTATTTCGAGGTAAAAGGGCTTAGGGACGAAGAAGAAATAATTGTCCGAATCTGAGGAAATATTTTTGTGCTAGACAAGGCGGTAAAACCTGTGTTACGCCTAAGCGTAATAAGGGTTTTGCCAACGCAGGATAGTACAAAAAGATAAAGTCAAAACGGACAATTATTTCTTCTTCGCCCCTTAATTAGTAACCAAAATTAGCAATTCTTATTGTGTTATAAAAATCATAGCTAAGTCGATTTTGTATTGGAAAGCTCAAAATACTATTTGTTGGGGAAAATTTCTAAATAAGACCGTCAATTTAACATCATTTTGCTAGGCAAGGATACAATAGCTTGATGAAACAGGGAATAGGGACAAGTTAAAACTTAGCCGCTTGTCGCAACATTTTTGTCAGCATGTCTGTTTTAATCTCTTCGGGATTTGCAATTTTGATATGCCGCATTTGTTTGCCCGTTCCTGCTAGTAAATTTTGAGGGTCGTCAATTTTTTCAAAATTAAAAAAGCCTAGACTGATGTATTTTTTGTTGGCTTGTAAATAACAAAAATCCTTAGCGGTAGCATAAACCGGGCGGCTCCACTTAACCTGCTCTACAGCATTCGGAACGGCTGTTTCAATGAGGGTTCTTAGTGTGGTTAATATCGCTTGTTGCTCGTTGGTAGCATTATCTATCAAATCGTTTACGGCTTGTATTTTTTCCATCATAGTAGCTTGTTTTATGTGGCAAAGATACGCAAAGAATGCTAAATGGCGGCATCAAAATTTAGAGGATTTTACTTTTCCCCGTTCACTTATCTACAAAATCAATTATGGATTGCCGTTTGGTATTAAGGAGAAGTTGGGTAACATCAGGTCGGGAGTAGTGCCCTGCGGCATCAAAATTTTGCCGTTCTTGCAGTACGTAATTTAGGTTAATGGTAGCGGTTATTAAGTCTTCAGTTTCGGCTATAGGTTCAACCACCCATGTACCGTCGGGGGCAGCAATACAGGAACCGCCATTGGCAAGCACAGGGGGTGTTAGGGGAGGAGTTCATGGTTTTGTTTGTTGCGTATTGCTTGAATGTCTGGAATTGGTAGTTCTGTAATTTGGGCAATTAACAAGCATTATTGGTACTGTTTAAAAAGGTGAAATTACTTTTGGCCCACTCAATCTATGAAAATACAATTTCTTTTTTACATTGGCAAATATTTAAAAAAACAGACATGCTTATCCAAGCGGTTTACAATTTTTAATACAAGCTGGGAGGCTTTAAACTCGTTTGGCTCAAGCGGAGACGCTTGACCCTGCTGCCCGGTCCAGCCTCCCGGCTGGAGCGTAACGGGCCTAAAGCCTCTGGCTTGATGTCAACTACTTTTAACGTTTAGATAAACATGTCAAAAAACAGCAAAGTTTTCTAATGAATGATTTTTTGCTGCACTAGGTTTTTATAACTTGGACATATTAATAATTGGCTCGGAAAAAAACGCCCCTAAACTTTAAATTATTTGAACACCTTTACGCTTAAAAGTGTTCTAGCTATATACGGGTTGTGCGATAAATTACCGTACAAAAACCACCAACAAACCATCACCAATACAATGAATAATACCACTGTTTTTTACTTCGTAATACTACTTTTATTAGGCAGCCTGTGCTTCACAACCTGCCAAACCGATAGGCTGATTAATGGCAAAGCAGTTCCAGATATTAGCCTGCAAGACCAACTAGGAAACACGGTTGTGCTATCAGAAATAATAGGGCAAAACAAATACGTCCTTATAGACTTTTGGGCTTCGTGGTGTAAACCTTGCCGAGTGCAGCATCCCGAACTCATCAAAGTATACAACAAATACAAAAATGCTAAAATTGATAAAGCCGATGGCTTTGAAATCTACAGCGTATCCCTAGACGATAAAAAAGAAAAATGGACAGGAGCAATTGCTAAAGACAAGCTCCCGTGGAAAAATCAAGTAAGTGATCTGCTAGGTTTTAAATCTCCTTATGTAGAAACGTTTCAGTTTGAGCAAATTCCTACTTCGTATTTGGTAAATGAACAGGGCGTAATTGTAGGTGTAAATCCTACCGTTAAATGGTTGGACTATGATTTGGGGCGTAGGGTGAAGGAGTAATTATTTTTACTGTAGAACAAAACCTTCATTTTACCACAATTGTTTCAAGATCTTTTATCTTTGCACCAATTTCCTAAAAGAATGAACTTTTTTTGCCTTTCAAGAGGTTAAAAATACAATGTCTGAATTTGGATAATCCAAATGGTTAGATTTTTGGGTAGTTTTTCCTAGCCCCCCAAAAAACGTCAGCATAAAAAACTGACAGCGCAGCGTTCTGACTGCTGACAATGAGCGTAAGCGAATGGTCTGACAGCTAACAGAAAGCGAAGCGAACGATTTGACCACTAAAAAAATTAAAACCATGAGTACAACAGTAAGAACTCGTTATGCACCAAGTCCTACGGGATTTCAGCACATTGGGGGGATACGTACCGCCCTGTTTTGTTATTTATATACCCGTAAAATGAACGGGCAAATGCTCCTACGTATCGAGGATACAGATGGCAGCCGTTTTGTGCCTGGTGCCGAGGAATATATTGTTGAATCTTTGGCGTGGTGTGGCATTGATTTGGACGAAGGCCCTCATATTGGTGGCGACTACGGACCCTACCGTCAATCGGAAAGAAAAGCGATTTATCAAAAATATGTGCAACAACTCATCGACGCAGGATACGCCTACTACGCCTTTGATACGTCGGAAGAACTGACGGCTATGCGGGAGCGTTTACAGGCAGCAGGCGGCAGTTCCCGCATGTACGATGCGGCATCTCGTATGGATATGCGTAACTCGTTGAGCCTACCCGCCGACGAAGTAAAACAACTGCTAGACAGCGGCGCACCCTATGTAGTACGCATTAAAGTGCCTATAGACGAAGATGTGAAAATGTACGACGAAGTGCGAGGCGAAGTAGTCATTAATACCAAGCAAGTAGATGATAAAGTGCTGCTTAAAACGGATGGAATGCCTACCTATCACATGGCGGTAGTCGTAGACGATCACCTCATGAAAATATCGCATGTATTTAGAGGCGAAGAGTGGCTGCCATCTTATCCGATACACGTATTATTGTATCGCTTTTTAGGATGGGAACAACCTAAGTTTATTCATGCGCCGTTGATATTAAAACCCGATGGCAAAGGGAAATTAAGCAAGCGGGCAGCTGATAAACTGGGCTTTTCGGTATTTCCTTTAGCTTGGAAACATCCAATAAAAGACGAAAGCTCTTCGGGTTTTAGAGAAGATGGTTTTTTTGCTGATGCCTTTATTAATATGCTGGTATTTATGGGATGGAATCCTGGCACCACCCAAGAAATTTTTACCCGCCCCGAACTCATCGAAGCCTTCTCGCTCGACCGTATGCAAAAAGGAGGAGCTAAATTTAATTTCGAGAAAGCCCAATGGTTCAATCAGCAATACCTACAAGCTAAAACAGATGAAGAACTAGCCGATTTGGTATTGGCTGCCGCCCCCGATGCTCATAAAGATGCAGACAAAACGCTAGTAACAAAAGCAGTTGGCTTAATGAAAGAGCGCATGACTTTTGTAAAAGATTTTTGGGAAAATGCCTTGTTCTTTTTTGGCGAGCCAGCGAGCTACGATGCCAAAGTAGTGCGTAAAAAATGGAAAGAAGAGCGCATTCCGTTGTTTAAAGACCTCGAAAATCGCCTAGGAAAACTGGAAGAATTTAGTGGTGAAAAGGTAGAAAAAACAGTCAAAGATTTTATTGGCGAAACCGAATTAGGATTTGGCGATGTGCTACAAGTTTTTAGAGTAATGCTTGCAGGAACGATGTCTGGACCTTCTATTTTCGAAATGGCATCCATTTTGGGGAGAGAAGAGGTAGTATGTCGTATGCAAAGTGCGGCACAAGCATTTGACGCAATGAAAGCAGAAGCTTAAAGACAAACAAGCGATACCTTTTGCACAAATTTCGTCTATAAAATAAATAAGGAGTTATTTCATTTTCTTGAAATTGGGCTTAAACATTTAAAACGGCGAAACCTATTGTAGCCGTCTAAATACCAAGTACCCTCTACCAAATACTCTGTACTAAAAATTAAATTAAACAAATGGAGCAAGGATTAACTTTAGAAACGCTATTTAACGGCATAGCATCGAACCCCGCACCGGTGATGTTGTACTTTTTTATGCTGTTATTTACCACCGTAGTAGCCAACTTTATGAGTGGCGACGAAGCTTACGAAAGCCCGTGGACTTACATGTACTCGGCATTAGTATACATGGCTTGTGTGCCAGGTATTTTAGCCATTGTATTGTGTGTGTATACACTTGTATTTGTACCACGATTAAGCTTGTTGCAGGTCAATTCGCTGGTGTATTTTATGCCCATCTTGGTCATGATAGCTACTTTATTTTTGATTTCTCGGAAGGTGAAAATTAACCAAATCCCAGGTTTCGACAAATTATCGGGATTACTAACGATGTTGGCGGCTATTTTTATTACCATCCTCATTATTCAAAAAACCCGGATTTGGGTTATTTTCCACGGATCGATTAAATACCTAATTGGTTTGTTTGTGGTTTTATTTATTGTTTTCCGTTGGGGCATGTACAAAATGATGGCTCCTGAGAGCAAAACCAGCAGCGGTGGCGGTAGTAAAAACAGCAGCAATGGAGGAAAAATTAGAGAAATTGATTGGTAAACTTTTTAAGGCGTAAGATAATCGCCTAAACACTACCTTTTTAAATTATTAAGCCATTTAGGAGTTTGTCTTTTTACAAATTCTTAAATGGCTTTTTTATTGCTAATTTTGGACATGTTTATCGAAGTGGTTTACACTTTTTGCTACAAGCCAGGAGGCTTTGAACCCGTTTGGCTCAAGCGG
>JAHDBT010000432.1 GCA_020630215.1 Bacteroidota bacterium | reverse complement strand
GAGGAATATGCTCCTGTATGTACCGCAGAAGGCTATGTTTTCCACAATGAATGTTTTGCTTTATGCGAAGGTTTTACCAATTTCGCTCCTTGCGACGTAGAACCAAATCCATGCGATAATTGTCCAACCGATTGGATTGAGCCGGTATGTACCGCAGACGGACTAACATTTACCAATGAATGTATTGCTTTATGCGAAGGTTATACACCTGAAGAGATTTTTAGCTGTGACGGAGCTCCACAAACACAACAGGCTGACAACAATACCGTGGAAAAAGTTTTACATACTACGGTCGTAAATGTTTATCCTAATCCAGTAAATAACCAAGTACAAGTAGCGGTAAAAACTGCTACCAATTTTAATGGAAAGGTTACCATTAGCAATATGGTAGGACAAAATGTGTATACACAAACAGCGGAGTTTAAAACGGGTAAAAATACATTGCAGCTTAACCTAGAAGATTTATCAACAGGTGTTTATCTACTACAGGTAAATGAAGCCAATAAATTGATTCAATCTATTAAGTTCATTAAGCAGTAATTTAAGAAGAAGGTATTTTAATTAAATTAGACTTAGTAACGCATAAAAAATAAATCCGTCATTTCTACTTGATCTTTTGCACTTATCCTGCGTTGCAAATACTCGCCGTAGCTTAGGCTATGGCTGCGTTTTGCGCCTTGTCTAAGCACAAAACCTCTACGTACAAATTGTCGGATTTATTTTTTAAACGTTACTTATTTCCTTGTTTCAAAGGGTAAGAGGTCTATTAAAAAGAGGCAAAATCTATACTTCTTAGAAGTACTAGGTTTTGCTTCTTTGTTTTTTAGGCACTTGTTTTTTTCTAAAAGAAAATGTTTATTCTATAAACTACTAAAAAAAATAAATAAACAATTATGAATAAATTTTGGGCTATTACTAGTATAATTTATAGTTTCTTTTGTGCTTTTAATGCTTTAACTGCTTGTGAGGTAACCAATGTAAACGATTCTGGTGCAGGCTCTTTACGAGCAGCAATTACTTGTGCTAATACAACAACTGGCGCAACAAGTATTACCTTTAATATCAGCAGTGCAGCACCTCATGTTATTATGCTTGCTACCCAACTACCACCTATAGAAGACGATACTACTATAGATGCCAACACACAAGCTAATGACGAAACCATTGTGCTTGATGGAAGTGCATTAACTGGCCTAGAAGATGGAATTAATATTGTAGGAAATAACTGCGAAATATATGGACTGCAAATCGCTAATTTTCCTGATGATGGCATTTATGTTGCGCCCAATACCAGTAACATTACTATAGGCGATGCCAACAAAGGCAATACCATTATTAACAATGGACGACTAACAACTAGTGGCGATGGCATCTATATCAATTCCGTATCGGGCATTACCCTACGTGGCAATTATATTGGAACAGATGTCGCTTTTTTAACAACGCTTGGCAATGGCAACAATGGAATAAATATAAGCGCAAGCACCAATGTTACCATAGGAGGAACTGCTGTTGGATATACCAATATTATTTCGGGCAATAGCGCAAAAGGAATCAACATTAGTAATGCTTCTAGTAGTATAAGCATTATGGGCAATTACATAGGCACAAGCAATGTTTTTGGAAGCAATAATATAGGGAATGGCAGTGCTGGCATTAGCATTAATAATGCGAGTAATATTACTATTGGCGGCGCAGTTATTAGCGCAAGCAATACCATTACCAATAACAGTTTAGAAGGCATTACCGCTACTACGGTAAACACCATGCTTGTAGAAAATAACCTCCTTTCGGGCAACGGAAACAGAGGATTGGATATGGATGCTTGTGATGACGTTACCGTAGTAAATAATAAAATAGGAATTAGTTATAGCGGCGCAATTGCTTTTGGTAATAGCAACGAAGGTATTTATGCAAATAATACTAATAATTTGGTTATTGGAGGTTCTGTTGCAGGGCAAGGAAACGTAATTGCTGGCAATAATGGGGCAGGAATTGCGATTAATAATGCAACTACCAATATACAAATTAAAGGCAATAAAATTGGCACTACCGAAAATGGTTTAACGGCTATTGCTAATGCTGGCAATGGTTTATTTTTGCTAAATGCCAATAATGTACGAATAGGAGGAAGTATTTCGAGCGAAAGCAATATTATTGCTGCTAATCAAGGCAGCGGCATTAGTGTGGTTAATAGCACAAGTGGCGTATTTATTAGAGGAAATAATGTAGGCGTAGGAGCCGACGGGATAACTGTTTTGCCCAATTTAAACAATGGCATTAGCATTAATGGTGCTAGTAATATAACCATTGGTGGCAGTGCTTCGGCTAGTGGAAATTTAATAGCAGGCAATGGCGGTGCAGGGGTCGCTATTACCAACGAGTCCAATACTATTACTTTATTAGGCAACTTTATTGGAACAGATCACACAGGCACGCTTGCACTAGGAAACACCCTTAGCGGTATTTTAATTAGCAATGCTACTAACACCTCCATAGGTGATACAGGTAGCTTTGAAGGCAATTTAATTTCGAGCAATTTAGGAAGCGGAATAGAGATAAACCAGGGGGCTGATGGCGTAAATATTTATAACAATGTAATTGGATTAAATAGCAACAGCGATGCCGCTTTAGGAAATAGCAATCATGGTATCTTAGTAGCAGAAGCATCAATGAATGTAAACATTGGCGGTAGTGCTATTATACAAGCCAACGAAATAGCGTACAATGTAGAGGGCGGCATTAATATTACAGAGAGTGCCGTTAATTGTACCATGCTGAGAAATCGTATTTACTGTAATAACAACTACGGGATTAACCTAAGCGATGGAGCAAACACGGATATGTTAACACCTGCTATTACCAACCATCAACCCAATACAGTAGTTGGTACTGCTACACCAAATGCCAGTATTGATGTGTATATTTATGATGATACAGGTTGTACCTTAGCCGCTTGTCAAGGCAAAAACTATGTAGGCAACACCCTAGCAAATGCTGCGGGTAATTGGGTTTTAGCTGCGCCAATTTCTGAGGGGACTTATGTTACGGCAACTGCTACTTTAAACAACAATACTTCTCAATTTGCTGCTTGTTATTTTTTAGGCACTTCTACCGAAATAGGAATTACTTTGCCTGGTAATCCTACCGTTACAGCTACTACAAATATAAAAGTATGGCTAGAAGGTGCTTACCATACTACCAATGGCGAAATGACCAGTACTTTAAACGATGCCGAATTGATACCAAACAGGCAACCCTACGCCAACAACCCTTGGGAATATGGCGGTTCAGAACTCGCCGATAATTTTTCGGAAGAAGTAACAGATTGGGTATTGTTACAAGCCTTAGATGCCAACTATAATGTAGTGGAAAGTCGAGCTACCTTTATACTTAAAAATGGATTGTTAAGTGATAATAGCACAACGGCAGGGGTCAACTTTTACCAACTCAATCCTGCCGAAAACTATTATTTTATCATCAGACACCGCAACCATTTAGATATTGTAAGTGTTAATCCTTTAGGCTTAAACAACACCAGCCCACACGATTTTACCAATGCCTCTAATGTAGATACAAGCAATAGTCAATTAAAAGACATGGGCAGCGGAATTTTTGCCATGCGAGGCGGCGATATAGATGGAAATGGCGTTTTAACTTATACCGACTTTAATAATTATACCGCCAATATTTCCTTGTCAAACACCTACACAATAGCAGATGTTAATTTGGATAGTATTGTGGACGATTTAGATTATACCCTATACTTTGATAATCTCAATACCATAGGAATTAATTTGATTAGGTATTAGAATTTGTTTTTACAAAACAGCATACCTGTTTTAGTGTAACCCAATAGAAGCTTAATGATGCAGCAAGTGTTATATTATACGCTCTTTTGTTGTTGTGTATTGCTAGGATTAAAACAGCAAGCAAACGCACAAGATACGCCTATACATATACAACATCAAGCAAAAGATTTTTTTGTGGCGGGGGTTAATTTGCCGTGGAATAATTTTGGTTGGGATTTTGGAGAACATCACGAGTGGGGGGTAGGCTACAACCCCAATTTTTTTGAGGAGGCTTTTACAGAATTAGCAGCCCATCATGTTAATACTGTTAGAGTATGGCTACATTGCGATGGGCGAGGCAATCCAGAGTTTAATGAGGATGGATTTGTAACGGGATTAGACGATAATTTTTTTGAGCATTTAGATGATATGATTGCTAGAGCAGCAGCACATGATATACAGTTGATTATGTGTTTATGGTCTTTCGATTTAACCAAAGATTACACCGACGGAGCAGGGCAGTACGCAGGCAATCACCAAGATTTACTCACCAATATGGACAAAACTAATTCTTATATCAACCATGCCCTTATCCCAATAATAGAACGCTATCAATACCACGAAAACATCCTTGCTTGGGAAATTATGAATGAGCCCGAATGGAGCATGAAGATTGACGGGGCAGGTAATGTAGCGCCCAAAGTAACGGGCAGTGCTATGCAGCGATTTATTGGGTCTTGTGCAGCAGCTATTCACCAAGTAAATGACCAACAAAAAGTAACCGTAGGTTCGGCATCTATTAAATGGAATTGTGATTTGGGGGGACGTTTAATAGAAGGAAATTTATGGAGCGATAAAGTGTTTAAGGAACTTGGCCTAGATCCCGATTTTGCCTACCTCGATTTTTACACCATTCATTACTACGATTGGATGAAGAAAAAACTCAGCCCTTGCATTTACGATATTACCCATTGGAAATTAGACAAACCCGTACTAATAGGCGAAGCCCCTGCTAGGGAAGATGAAAAGCTATCGTTTAGTGTGTACGAACAATTACACAGCAGTTTTCATAGAGGGTATGCAGGCATTGCCTTTTGGTCGTACAATGCCAATGATGGACATGGAAATTGGAATGCAATGAAAGATGTGCTAAAAGATTTTGGCGAGCTACAACCCGTAAGAGTAGATAGGGAAAGTTTTGGGGAGGAGGTACATATTTACCCCAACCCAACACAAGGCACAGCAAATATTACCTTAACGTACGAAAAACTAAACCACGTAAAAATACGAGTGCTAGATATGCTAGAACGCCCTGTTTACCAAAACACAATTCCGCTAGTAGAAGGGTTTCACCAGGAACAAATTCCCAACTTAGCCAGCGGGTTTTATTTAGTACGCATTACGAATGATATATATGCGGTACATAAAAAAATGGTGGTGCATTAGGGTTTTTACTAGACATTGAATTTCGATAAGTAAATTTGGAAATTCAATATTTAATAGCTAAATTGTAGTAACTATTTTTGAATAAATCTAAAAAGATGACTCAGAGTATTAATAACAAAAGAATAAAGCTTATATCTGAAATAGAATCTATCAATTCTGAAACAGATCTGGATGCTATCAAGAAGTATATTCAACTATTGAAGTTAATAAAAGAACATGGTGATATTTTTAAAGGTATAAGAAAAGATATAAGCATTGCAGAACTTAAAGAAGAGCAAAACTTTACCAATTTTGATAGAACAGAGTTTGATAAATTAATAGCAGAACTAGATATTCAAGAACCAATTGAAGAACTTCTTTTAATGTTAGATTAATGACCTATTTACTAGATACAAATATCCTACTTCATTACATTAGACGCACAAAATATGTTGCCCAAATTGATAAACTTTTCTCGCCGCTATCTCCTAATAATATAGCCATAATTTCTGTGGTATCTGTTGGCGAAATTCGCTCCTTAGCTTTACGCAACAATTGGGGAAGCAAAAAATTGCAGATGCTAGAAGCCTTGCTTTTAAAATTTATAATTGTTGATATTAATGTTGCTTCTATTTTGATGAGATATGCTGAAATAGATGCCTTTAGCCAAGGAAAGTTGTTGAATGAACGGAACAAGTCCAAGGAATATGGGTAAAAACGATTTATGGATTGCAGCAACGGCATCAATATTAAATGCCCGTTTATTAACGTTAGATAAAGATTTTGAACATCTAAAAGATAAGTTTGTAAGTCTTGGAAATATAGACTTTACTATAGAATAATTTTTTTTTAACCAATGTCCTATTGCCCCGCCTAAGCATCCCCTAAAATGTCGGCAACAATGTTTATTACTAGGAGGAGATTATTAGAAGAACCTCTAGGAGAGGAGGATAAGGGGAGATGTTATTGGAATATTACAAAAAATATCATTTTTATTATTAATAGAAACGTGAGCTAGATTGTGTGACCTCTCTGAGGAGGTCAAGGTGCTTACTGGTATTTATTGGCTAACATACTGTGACCTCACTGAGGTCAGGTTTAATTACCAAAGACCTCAGCGAGGTCATAGTATGTTAGGTTTGCAACAACGCATTTATTAACTCGACCTCAGCGAGGTCGCACAATTAATTTAGCAGTATGACTATGTTAATCGTTAGTTCACGTTAAAGAAAGCAATTCACAGACTATAGCTTTGATAACTAGTGCTTGACCGAAAAAGGCTAAGCCATTAACAGTTAGAGTGTTAGCTTCTGTT
>JAHDBT010000431.1 GCA_020630215.1 Bacteroidota bacterium | reverse complement strand
TATATATTGCCAGCCAAAATCGCTATGTTTATCCTGATGCAATGGTTGCTTGTGGAAAACAGGAATACACCAATGATAAACAGTTGCAATTAACCAACCCCATTTTAATTATAGAAGTACTTTCGGAAAGCACAAGAATTAAGGATGAAGGAGAAAAATTTAATTTGTACAAAACGATTCCATCCTTTAAGGAATATGTTTTAATAGAATCGAATGCTGTTTTAGTAAAATCTTTTTATCGAGAAGAGAACGATTCATGGAAAATTGCCGCTGTTTATAAATTAACTGATAGTATTTACCTACATTCCCTACAAATAAGCCTTTCTTTAAAAGATATTTATAATAAGGTGGATGGATTGGTAATAAGTGAAGATAGTTAAAAATACCTTCTACAAAAATACTTTCTACCTTATACTCCCACCTTACCCATTAATCACCGGCAATTCCATAAACCCATTTTTATCTGGCTTCGGAGCTTCGGGTTCTACTTCGTTATAATCGGTTAAAATATTGTAGATGCTATCCCGCTCAATAGGATGGCGTTTTACATTTTTAATGAGCTTAACAATTTCTTGTGTGGTCATCGAAGGATTTTGTTCCTCTGAGCCTGCCATTGAGTAAATTTTGGTCGTGTCGTCAACTGTGCCGTCAATATCGTTTACGCCAAATGCTAGCGATAACTGTGCGGTAGAACGACCAATCATTGGCCAGTAGGCTTTAAGGTGATTAAAGTTGTCCATATAAATTCGAGCTACGGCATAGTTGCGTAAATCTTCTAGCACATTCACCTCTCCCACATCCGTCATTTCATTATTTGCCGAACGGAATTTTAGTGGAATAAAACAATTAAATCCACCTGTTTTATCTTGTAATTGACGCAGGCGTTCCATGTGATCTACTCGGTGATGGTATTTTTCGATGTGGCCGTACAACATCGTCGCATTACTAGGAATGCCATTATTATGGGCGGTTTCGTGAATGTCTAACCATTGCTCGGCATTGCACTTATCTTTACAAATAATATCTCGCACTTCTGCATGAAAAATTTCTGCACCGCCACCTGGCATTGACTGTAAACCTGCCGCTTTAAGCACTTCAAATCCTTCTTGGTAAGATACTTTGGCTTTTTTAAACATGTAGTAATACTCTACAGGCGTAAAAGCTTTAATGTGCAATTCGGGGCGATGAGCTTTAATGCGGCTAATAAGGCTGTCGAAAAAATTAAGGTTCATATGAGGCAAAACGCCGCCTACAATATGCACCTCGGTAACGGGTTTGTCGTCGTAGCTTTTTACAATATCCATCATCTCATCCTCACTCAAAGTCCAACCTTCGTCTTTTTGCTTAATAAGGCGCGAGTACGAACAAAACTTGCACGTATACACACACAAGTTGGTCGGCTCAATATGAAAATTGCGGTTAAAATAGGTGTAATCACCATGTTTTGTTTCGCGAATATAATTGGCCAAAGCACCTAAATAACCCAGTTCGGCTTTTTCGTACAACAAAACGCCTTCGTCAAAGCTAATGCGCTCCTTGTTGACTACCTTTTGGGCAATGGTTTTTAACGGAGCCGATAAATGCTCATCATTCAAAATATGTTCGATATTGGTTCTTGCGGTCATCATACTGCGAATTTAGTCTTTTTATTATAAACTTTCAAAAATTTCTGAAAGTTCAATAATTTTATTTTTTTTGTCTGAAGAGGGTGCCCACTGAGTCTCACGGAGTTTTTTGGGCTGTGCCGTCTCCTTTTAATAACCCGTTGGATATTGTAAATTTGGGAGTATCTAGTTCGTTTTTTTTAGGTAAGTTTCACAAAGTTTTTTTGGCTTTGTTTTTTTTTCTAATAAATAGAGAAACTATAAAGCTCGTTTTGCAATTAACATACAAGCCTAACAATCGCCAGCCTATCACTAACCCCTAGCTACCAAAAAAACATCAGCATAAAAAACTGACAGCGCAGCGATCTGACTGCTGACAATGAGCGTAAGCGAATGATCTGACTGCTAAAAAAAGAGCCTATCACTAACCCCTGGCTACCCAAAAAAACATCAGCATAAAAAACTGACAGCGCAGCGATCTGACTGCTGACAATGAGCGTAAGCGAATGATCTGACTGCTAAAAAAAAACTACCTACTCCCCATCGTGCTATTCGCTTTATCTTTCAATTCTTGAATATAAGTACGTTTTAATTGCGGTTCGCTAAGGGGTTTAATATAGTCGTTGCCTACTTTTTTAAGGATAACAATATCCTGTCCATTATCGTAGCGGGGTTTAAAAAAGTAGTTGTTATTGGTAATAATTCGGCGAGCAATTAGGTATTCAATTTCGTCGTTTACCCACGGCGTACCATAAAAGTTTTTACTTACCAAGCCGTACATGCCTTGTTTATGTGCTACGCCTTTGTAGGTGAGTTTTCTAATATCGGTATTTGAGTAAATATTAAAATCTTTGCCATCATGAAAATGCACATAGCCATTTTTCGAAGGCACATATTCATTCCGCATATCCAAGGGTTGTAAATAGCCTTTACCCGTTATTTTTTTACCATTGCGTAATTCAATCGCCACGTCATTCCATTTTAAAACTTTTAGCGGATTGGGGTCATTGTATAAATCAACCATAAAAATAACCACTCTAAAATCTTTGGTATTATAACGTCCACTAGCTTTTGCCGATTTCATAAAATAAGGTCGTTCCATCATAAACGGCTGCAAGTCTGATAACTGACGAACTAATTTTACGTCTACATCCTCTTTATCTGCTAGTAAAAGGTAGTCGGTTAAAAACTCATAGCTTTCGTCAACAATACGCGAGTTGTCGTAAAGTTGCACTTTTCCGCCACGCACTTTGCGGTAAATATCGTTGTACTTATCAATCCAAACAAACTCGGTCGAGTCTTTTCGGGCAGTAATGCCTTTTTCGGCACCAACTAGGGTCATGCGGTCAATCATAGAGAGTGCCACATATTTCTTTTTCTTCGTACCTTCTTCTATAAACAAAAACTGTGGCACATCGTTTTTAGAATCGATGTATTTAAATTTGCCCACTAGTTTTAAGCCTGTTTTTACGAGGGCTTCTCCTCGGTGAAACTGGTATTTTATTTTTGGTTTTTTCTCTTTAGGAGTAATCGTAGTTGTTCCCGATACTCCACTTCCAGGTATGTGAGGCGGACGTTGTGCTTCTGCTACTATTTGTATAGAAAGAAAGAGTACGATGCTAAATAAAAATTTGTACATACTTTATGTTTATGATAGAATAGAGTTAACAAAAAATCAACGCTAGTTTGGAGCTAAAAGGTATAATAATATCGTTTTTTTATCCGAGATATTTTCTGCAAAGTTAGTGTTTTGTTTTAACTTGTTAAAAATATCGCTTATTTCTTGATGTTTTTCGTAAATTGAGCCGTTTATTTTTAGTGGTCAGTAGTCAGACCGTTCGCTTGCGCTTACTGTCAGATCGCTTCGCTGTCAGTTTATATGCTGGTGTTTTTTTTAGTGGTCAGATCATTCGCTGCGCTCATTGTCAGTAGTCAGATCGCTTCGCTGTCAGTTTTTTATGCTGGTGATTTTTCTTAGCAGTCAGATCATTCGTGCGCTCATTGTCAGTGGTCAGATCGCTTCGCTGTCAGTTTATATGCTGGTGTTTTTTTTAGTGGTCAGATCATTCGCTGCGCTCATTGTCAGTAGTCAGATCGCTTCGCTGTCAGTTTTTTATGCTGGTGATTTTTCTTAGCAGTCAGATCATTCGTGCGCTCATTGTCAGTGGTCAGATCGCTTCGCTGTCAGTTTTTTATACTGGTGATGTATAGGCAGGAATGTTTAGAGTACACAAGCATTTTTTGTTGATTTTCAAATTCTTAAGAAATCGTCAGAAGGAAAAAAACAAAAATCGTTAGCCTATAAAACTTCGTGCAACTTAGTGAAAAACTCCGTGGCACTTGGTGGGAACAATCGCCAGCAGGAAAATTCCAAGAATCAAAAATCCCCACCGTCAGCAGGAAAAATTTTTAAATTTTAAATCTTCGATTCTAAATTTTCAATAAAACACCTCTCTAGCGACAGCAGGAAAATTCAAAATTCAAAAATCTTCAACTGTATGCACAAATGGAACCTTAGCCCAACCGAAGCAATTGCCTTACAAAAGCAGTTGCAAAACCAAGTAAAACTCGAACCATTGGCCCAAGAAATACAATACATTGGTGGTGCGGATATTTCGTTTAACCGAGGGGAAAACACCGTATATGCAGGTATTGTTGTATTATCTTTGCCCGATTTAAAAGTGGTAGAACAAGCTTTAATGGTCGATACCATTACCTTTCCATACATCCCGGGGTTATTATCGTTTAGAGAAACGCCAACTTTATTAAAAGTGTGGGATAAACTAAATCTTAAACCAGATGTTTTGGTACTAGATGGACATGGCATTGCACACAGTCGCCGCCTAGGAGTTGCTTCGCATTTTGGTTTGTGGATTGATAAGCCAACGATTGGTTGTGCTAAGAAAATTTTTGTAGGCACACACGAGGAACTAGGACTAGCAAAAGGAAGTGTGGCGTATATGCACGATAAAGGGGAGGTGATAGGCGCAGCAGTGCGTACTAGAAAAAAAGTAAAACCTGTTTATATTTCGGCAGGACATAAAATTACCCTAAATGATGCCTTACAACTCATGGAAAAATGCCATGGTAAATACCGCATTCCCGAACCTACAAGGCAAGCGCATTTAGTGGTTAACGAATTAAGAAGAGGAGATATAAAGGTATAAGGTATTTTGGTAGAAGGTAGAAAGTGGAAGGTACTTTTGTAGAAAATAAGGAGCTATTTTTTAGCTTGCAACTCGGTTTCTATTTTACTCATCCTGTCAATAAGTTCCTCGTACATTTTATCAAACTTTTCGGGCTGATTAGAGTAATGCTTAAAGGCTTCGGTAAATTGTTCGGGAGTAATCTTATAAATTTCAAACACATCATCGTAGTAGCTACGAATGTCTTTTAAGTCGGCAGCATTCTTTTTAAAACGTCCTTCTTGTACTACCGCTTCTGCTAGGTGAATATCAATGAGTACATTAATCATCGTTTCCTCATCAATAGTAGCGGCTTCAAAGGCGGCCGTATTTACGGGAGCCTCATTGTTGCAAGCTACGGTAAAGCAAAGCGATGCTAGAAGAAGTAAAGTGCAAAGCCAGTTTTTTATTCTTATGGAGTGTAATAACATGATAATTGTATTTTTGAAGATAGTGGCAACAGCATAACAAACTAGTATACTAAAATCGTGCTAGGTTAATAAGGATACTAGTCCTATTAAGTAAATACTTTATTTAAGGACTGGCGTTACCAGTTAACATTATAATGCCGTAAGATGTAATTAAAAATACGATTTTTCTTTGACAATACCATTGCAAAGAAGTGTGCTAGTTTTGAACGTAAAAACAAACCAAATGTTTTAATCAATTATGGTAAACCAAGAACAGTTACAAAAAATACTACAAGAACTAAACGCACAAAAAGTGCAATTAGTTGCGGTTTCTAAAACCAAACCTATAGCAGCAATACAACAAATTTACGATACAGGGCATAAGGTGTTTGGCGAAAACAGGGTGCAAGAGCTAGTTCAAAAGTACGAAAAATTACCGAAAGATATTGAATGGCACTTAATTGGACATTTGCAAACCAATAAAGTGAAGTACATTGCGCCTTTTGTTCACCTCATACATTCTATTGATAGTGTGCGCTTGTTAAAGGAAGTTAATAAGCAAGCAGCCAAACAAAATCGCACCATTAATTGCCTGTTAGAAGTGCATATTGCTACCGAAAATACCAAGCATGGGTTTGAGGAAACCAGCCTAAAAACATGCCTAGTAGCTAACGAATTAATGACATTGGAAAATGTGCAAGTAATAGGCTTGATGGGCATGGCCTCCTTCACCAATAACCAAGCACAAGTACGTGCCGAGTTTAAAAAGCTGCATACCCTTTTTAAAGCCGTGAAACCCTTAATGCCACATCCCAAAAAATTTACAGAACTGTCTATGGGCATGTCGGGCGATTATAAAATAGCCGTAGAAGAAGGTAGTACAATGGTGCGGGTAGGAAGCCTGCTGTTTGGTAACAGAACTTGAATGATTGTCAATTAATTGTCATTATATGCATACGATATTAGATTTAGTAATGTTATAGCGATTAATATATCATCTTTTTGTTGTAGTTTAGTGAAACACTACCTAAAAGTGACATTTTATGACCCTTTTTTAGTCACTTATATTGTGCAAGTTAGTCTTAACATTAAAGAAGCCTTACGCTTACCCTTACAAACTATTCAATAGCAAGCTACCGCTTGTTAAATGGTCTGTTTTCGACTCAAAGCAACACTTTATTCTCTTATTATGGGAGAGGTATATTTAATGCCTACCTATTACAACGATACTAGTAAAATTTATTTAGCCCAATAAATTTTAATTATATGTATGATTGCAAGTGGCTCAAAACTTAAGTTTCTGATGATTAAGTCGCCGTATTTTTTTTCTGCTA
>JAHDBT010000430.1 GCA_020630215.1 Bacteroidota bacterium | reverse complement strand
GCTGTTATTTTAACGCTTAATTCTATTCCAGATATTAGTACAACAACCACCCTTGACAATTGCCAAGAAGGTGATGGCACAGCAAGTATTACCGCTACAGGTGGCACAACTCCTTATACTTACCTTTGGGATAGCAATGCCCTTTCACAGGTAACTGCTACTGCTACTAATCTATCAGCAGGCACTTATAGTGCAACGATTACTGATGGCAATGGTTGTGAAGCAGTAACGAGTGTTACGGTTGCCGATTCGGCACCTCCAACGGTAGATATTACAACCACCAATTCTAATTGTGGCGAAAGTAATGGTTCGGCTGTTGCAATTGCAACAGATGGTCTTGCTCCTTATACCTATACTTGGGAAGCAAATGCTGGCGATGGCACAAACCTTGCTGCTGGCTCTTACGCTTTAACGGTTACAGATGGAAATGGTTGTAGTGTATCTGGCATAGCAAATATTAGTGACGATGGCGCACCTACTGTAGGCATTACAGGAGTAAACACAATTTGTGGACAAAGTAATGGGGAAGCAACCGTTAGTGTTTCTGGTGGTATTCCTCCTTATTCTTACATTTGGAATAATGACACAGCTCTGAGTACCGCAACGATTACAGATTTAGCAGCAGGCACACACACGGTACAAGTTACAGACAATGTGGGTTGTAGTATTTCTGAAAGTATTGAATTAACAGACACCGCAGGGCCTGATGCTTCTACTACTGCTATTGACGAAACTTGTGGCGAAATTAATGGCGAAGCAACCGTTTTACCAGTAGGAGGCACCCCACCTTATTTCTATATTTGGGATACAGGTGCTACCTCACCAACTACTGCTACAGTTACGAACCTTTTAGCTGGCACTTATCCTGTTACCGTAACCGATAGTAATGGTTGTAGTGTTATTACATCTGCAACCGTAGATGGTACAAATGCTCCTATTGCAACAACTACTATTACCGATGCTGCTTGTGGTGCAAATGATGGTACTGCAACGGTAACCGTAACCGATGGTACCGCTCCTTATATCTACTTATGGGATGATGCAATTTCACAAACAACTGCAACCGCTACAGGTTTAGCAGCTGGTATTTACATGGTAACAGCTACCGATAATGTAGGTTGTACAACAATAGCACAAGCTACTGTTACCAATATTGGCAGTCCAACTTTAACAGCTAGTGCTACTACTGCTACCTGTGGAACGGCAGATGGTTCGGCAACAGTAACCGTAACTGGAGGCACTGCACCTTATACTTATCTGTGGGACGATACAGCTATACAAACAAACAGTACGGCTAACAACTTACTACCTGGCACTTATAATGTAACCGTAACCGATGCTAATGCCTGCGAAGCCATTACAACAATTGAAGTAACAGGCCTTATTGCCGCACCAATTATTACTTGTGGTACAGTAAGCGATACGGGCGTTGAGTTTGTTTGGGAAGCCATTCCAGGAGCTATTGAATACGAGCTTACCATCAATGGCAGTACCGAAACCCTTCCTGCCAGTCAGTTATCTTATGAGCAACTGGGGGCAGAAGGAGCAGCTATTAGCATTAGTATTAGTGCAGTAGGCGAGGCAATTTGTGGAACAAGCTCGGCGAGTAGTTTTACTTGTACTGTGCTTACTACCGATTGTCCTCCGCAAGCAGCAGAGATGCTAGCATTGAATGAAGTGTATTGTATTGGAGATGCTGCGGTTGCTTTATCAGCTACCCCTAGTGGCGGCACTTTTAGTATTAATGGACTTGCAGTTACCAACTTTGATCCAAGTACATTAGGTACAGGTGTTCATGAAATTAGTTACAGCGTTTTAGATGCTGATGGTTGCTTGTTTACCGATAGTCAGATTGTGAGCGTATCAAGTGCATCTGTAAGCGTAACACCTGCTAGTACCATATTGACAAGCAGTAATGTAAGCATTACCTTAGATGCCTTTGGCACTTCTGGATTAAATGGCAATATTACTTACAACTGGTCGCCAGCCGAAACCTTAGATTGTGCAACTTGTGAAACAGTTATTGCTAATCCAACAAGCAATACCACCTATTTGGTAACGATGGTGGATGAGTTTGGTTGTACGGCTACGGCTACGGCTTTTGTTGGTGTTCAACTTGAAAATAAAGTAGTTATTCCAAATGCATTTTCGCCAAATGGCGATGGCTTTAATGATGTATTTAGAATTAATGGTATTAATATTGCCGAAGTAGAATTACACATTTACGACCGTTGGGGTTGCGAAGTATTTAGTATGATTACAACTGATTTACAAGACGGTTGGGATGGCACTTATAAAGCCCTCAACGAAGAAATTGGTGCTTATGTGTATTATGCCAATATACGCTACAATGACGATACGACGGATTTTATAAAAGGGAACTTAACACTTATTAGATAAGTATATACTAAGTAGTCTCTAAATAATTTTCACAAAAAAGCCTACATCTGTAATGGATGTAGGCTTTTATTTTTTTTAAAGAGTTTTTATTTTTTACACCAATATTAGCACTATATTGTTATTTTTGCTTATTGTTGTATCATGAAGCACTTATTTAAATATAATCGAACACGTTTTTTAAGCACTTGCCTATTATTACTTAGTTGTTTTTGGTGGGTTATTCATTCGCAAGCACACGATGAAGTACATCATGCAATACATGAATTAGATCACCAAATTGAAGCCCAACCTCATCAACTTGATTTGTATTTTTTACGTGGGCAAATGCACCAAAAAAACAATCACTTTAATGCTGCTTTTAGCGATTTCCAAACTTGCCAATTACTAGCCAAAAAACAGCATAAAATTTTACCAAAGCCTACTTTATCTTTAGCAAAATTGTGTTTTCAGCAAGAATTGTATTACCTTGCTCTGCTGTTCGCTGATAAGTACATTTCTCAAACCTCCCCATCAAACCATACCTATGCATATATAACGAAAGCCCGTTGCTATGCACAACTCAATAAGGAGATAAAAGCTAAAGCACTTTGGGAAAAGGTACTTGCTACTACTCCTACACCTAAACCCGAATACTATTTAACAACGGCCTCCATTATTTTAAAAGCCAACAATAAAGATGCTACAGGTGCTATACAATGCCTACAAAATGGCATTAAAAAATTAGGCGATATAATTACACTACAAACTAAAATAATTGAAATTGCACAACAACACCAACAATATGAAGTAGCAATTACAATGCTCAATTACATTATTAAAAATCAAAAACGACAGGAAAAATGGTTGCTGCAAAAAGCCAATTTGTTACTAGCAGCTAATCAACCTCAAAAAGCAAAACAAACCTATCAGCAAACATTAACCGCCATTCAACAACTCCCTAAACAACACCAAGTAACACCTTTGGTACAGCAAATAAAAACACAATCGCAACAAGCATTGCACCATTTAAAAATGCCCTAAACAACACACAACATACTATTATAATGAACAATACTATTTTGAAAAACTCGACAATCCTTATTTCCCAGAAGACCAATAAGTTTTGGTTATTACTGCTAACAGTAGGTTTTTTACTCTTCGCCAATTCACCAATTATTGCCCTTAATGATACCATTATTAATACAGGTGATATGTGGAAATATTTAGATGATGGTTCTGACCAAGCAGATACTTGGTATTTAGAAACTTTTGATGATGCGCTTTGGCTGGAAGGCCCAAGTGAATTTGGTTATGGTGACGGCGACGAAGCGACCGTTGTTAGCTATGGACCAGATGTGTTGAATAAACACATAACCACCTATTTTAGAAAAGATTTTATCATTACAGATACCACTTTTATCTACGAATTTAAAATAGATTTAAAACGGGATGATGGAGCTGTTGTTTATGTTAATGGCGTAGAAGCATTTAGAAGCAATCTTCCTAGCACCCCTATTTTTTTTAATACTTTTGCTAGTAGTAGCTTACCTAATTCTTCCGAAGATAACCTAGTGGAAGAACCCATTAACAAATCGCTTTTTAGAAATGGCAGCAACTTAATCGCAGTAGAAATTCACCAAGCAACCTCCAGCAATGTGGATTTAAGTTTCGATTTACAACTCATTGCCTCCTCCGACCCAAACATACAAGTTACTCGCAAACCCTATTTGCAAATTAATACGCCTACGAGTGTTATTGTTAAATGGCGTACTAATATTTATACTGAAAGTAAACTACTATATGGAACAAGTTTAAGTAATTTAACCGATAGCGTTTTTCTAACAACACCAGCCCAAAACCATGAATTACTCATTGATAATTTAAGTCCAAATACCACTTATTATTATGCACTGGCTAATGCAGATAGTACTATTTTAGCAACCGATTTTGATATGTACTTTAGAACTTCGCCTACGGTAGGCAGCACACCGCCCGTGCGTATATGGGCTTTAGGTGATTGCGGACAACCTGGACTTGTAGCAAGTAATGTGCGAAATAGCTACTACACTTATGCTGCTGGCACACACACCGATTTAATGCTTTTACTAGGCGATAATGCTTATAATAGTGGTACTGACGAACAGTATCAAGCCGCTATTTTTAATATGCATACCAACTTTTTAAAACACACCCCTGTTTGGCCTTGCCCTGGTAATCATGATTATTATACCGCAGATGGTGCTACACAAACGGGTCCTTATTACGATATTTTTACCCTCCCAAAAAATGCCGAAGCAGGTGGGCTTGCTTCAGGAAATGAAGCCTATTATTCTTTCGATTATGCCAATATTCACTTTATTTCTATGGACTCGCAAGATACCGATATATCGGAAGGAAGTGTGATGTTTAGTTGGCTAGAAAATGATTTGGCAGCAACTACACAAGAGTGGATTATTGCTTTTTGGCACCATCCGCCTTACTCTAAAGGCAGCCATAACTCGGATACAGAAACCAACCTTATTTTAATGCGTCAAAATGCCGTTCCTATATTAGAGGCAGCAGGTGTTGATTTGGTGCTCTCGGGGCATAGTCATAACTACGAACGAAGTTATTTACTGCATGGACACTATGGGTTTTCTAGCACTTTTAACAGCACTTATGTTTTAGATACCACAAGCGGAAATACGGCTACGGGATGTGCTTATCAAAAAACAACAAACACCAGTTCGCCTTTAGTAGGAAAAGGGGCTGTTTATACCGTATCTGGTTCTGCTAGTAAATTATCACCTACAGGATTAGGACATCCTGCAATGAAAGTAGGGCTTAATAATTATGGCTCGGTAATTATTGATGTAGCAGGCAATCAATTAGACCTACGGTTTATGGATGATTTAGGTGGGATTAATGATGCCTTTACCATTATTAAAGATGACCTCCCCGATCTGCTTCATTTAACAACTGCCCAAAATGAAATATGTGAAGGAGAATCGAGCCTATTAACTGCAACCGCAGGATGGAATAATTACCAATGGTACCAGAATGGTATAGCTATTGGTGCTCCTAGTGCAACTTTTACTGCTACTACCCCCGGCATTTATCAAGTAGCCGCTTTAGATGGAAATAATTGCCAACGAGTAGTTGCCGTAGAAATTTTTCCTAAACCTGATATTGATATTATTACAACTAATGCAAGTTGTGGGGTAAACAATGGACAAGCGGTTGTGAGTGTAACAGGTAATTTAGCACAACACAGTTTTTCTTGGGATACGGGAAGTATAAATGATACCCTTACTTTAGTTCCCGAAGGGATTTACCAAGTAACCGTAACCGATGCCGATGATTGTAGCACAACAGCAAGTGCCGATATTAACATAAATCCAAATAATAAAATATTTGTACAACTAAAAGTATTGCTGCAAGGAGCTTATGATAATACAACAGGATTAATGGCCAACAATCTTCGAACCGATTCTCTGATTACCCTTAGTCAGCCTTATAATATTTGGCCTTGGGTACTTATTTATAATACCAATATTAGCGATATTAATTCTATTCCTGCTAATACAACCGATTGGGTAATTGTAGAAGCTCGTGATACAAGCGCCGCACACACAACCCTAGAACGTTTGCCCGCTTTTTTAATGAACGATGGTAGTTTGATGAGTTACAACGGAGTTAATTTAGTAGCAGGTGTTTATTTTAATAATTTAGATTGCCACCATCCTTATCACTTTGTAGTCCGTCAACGCAATCACATTGATATTATGACTGCCGATTCGACTTACCTCCCTATTAGCACCCCCATTGATTTAACCAATCCAGCAAATGTACAAGACGGCATCAACCAACTTGCCGACTTAGGTGATGGCAACTATGGAATGCATGCAGGCGATACTAATGGCGATGGTGTAATTACCGTTGCCGATTTTAATGTCTATTTTTCGGAAGTGTCCATTATTAATCAATATATACAAAGCGATTTAAATTTTGATGCACATGTTACGGTTACCGATTTTAATATTTATGTAAACAATATTAGCTTAATAGGCATTTCGGATGTGCGATATTAGGTATTATGCTCATTCACATCGGGTTTTGTGCAAATATACTAGACCACATTGGGTTTTGTGCAAATAGTTATTGATATTGACATCAAGC
>JAHDBT010000429.1:3946-6540 GCA_020630215.1 Bacteroidota bacterium | reverse complement strand
AGCGGTTACGATTCGCCTATGTCGGCATTAGCGCAGGTGTTAAAAGATTGCAATAAGGTGGAGTACTTGATGTACGATTTTGGTATTACCTTTGAAACGCCAAGTACTGCCGAGGTAGCTCGTTTTTACGGTTTTATTGATGATGCTCCTGCTAACGAAGCCAACTGCACCAAAAATAAATACGATGGAAGCGTGGTATTTAAAAACAACGACGGGGATATTAAGCAAGGCATGGAATTTAACGTGCTTAAAGGCTGCCACCGGGTTGTTTTTCAGTTAGATGGTAAAACCTACTCTCAACAATTTAACCAACGTGGACTCGATTTCTTCAAGCAAATTTTAAGTATGCAGCAGCAGCAGTTGAAGAAGGCGCAGGGAGGGGGGCAGTAATTAGTACACCCATTAATTTTACTAAACAAACTATTGGTAACCCAAACAATTCCATTCCTTGATTAACTACTCTCCTTCCGAAAGCAAAATTTTAGATATTAAAATTGGCAGGGCACATTTAGATACTATTGACACGGGTTTATTAACAAAAGATATTATTGCTCAACAATTTGATTGTTGCATGTTGAAAGTACCTGCCAATTTACCCGATTTATTTATTCAGTTAGATAAATTGCAGTTGCCTTATTATGTGAGTGGGGTTGTAAGTAAATACCATATAGATTTTGTAAAACATACTGCTAAAGGTTTCTTACATGAAAATCTTTCTTTTGAAATTTTTGATGGGACTACTAATAGGGAACTGTTAGAAGAAATAGTACGAGCCTCCTTCCAAAATGAGCCTCTAACTTATTACGATATTCCTTTTTTCAAAAAAAACATTGCTAGGAAACAAGAGTTGGATTGTTTGGTTAACTATGTGTTGAGTTTTGATAATATTGAAAAATTTGATGCCGAAAGTGTACGGAATGTAAAAATGAATTGGCTAGTAAAATTTGATGCTACCTATATTGGTTTTGTATCTGTTGCCATTAACGGAAAAAGTATTGAGTATGTATTAGCGGGGATTTTACCTAGTTATCAAGGACGCAGAATATATTTGGATATGTTGCGGTATATGCAAAATTATGCTTTAAGTTTAGGTATGGAAGATGGTTATTTAGGTTCTCGAATTCAGAATATTCCTGCCCAAAAAGTTTATCACAAAGGTAATATGACGGTACAAACCTATTATTTGAATATTCACTTATTACCATTCTTATCTAAAAGCTTGCAGCAGCCCATTTATTTTGTTTATGATGAAGAACAATTTTATCTCCCTAATTTTACTGTTAAAATACAACAAGTATTAGCTAACAAAAAACAAGCAGTTCATTTAAGTAAATGGAGCGGTATCAATAAAGTACAAGTAAAGGTAATGGAGAAACAAAAGAAAATAAATAAGTCATCTGTAAAATTAAGCTTTCCAATAGTTAACCAAGAAGAACTTGTAATTGTTGCTACTATTTTAAAGGAAAATATTCGTCCAATTATTATTGCTTATTTATTTATTCAACGCACAATGTGGCACTAGGTAAGGCGGCAAAATCCGCATTAGGTCTAAGTATACTAAGGGTTTGGTTAATGCAGCATAGTGCAAAAAGATAAAGTCAAAACGGACACTTATTTATTTTGTGTCCTTAAATGGCTTAATTCTCAGCATGATTAAATTGTTTTTTACTGACCATTTTTAGTTGCTATCTGTTTATAGATTAAATTTTTATGCATTTTTTAGTGCTATTAAGTAAAAAGAATTTGGAAATTACCTTTATTGGAATATTGTTAAATTACGGAAATAATTGCCATTCTTCTATGTTGTTTCTTCCAAAATAATATAGGGAGGTAAGCCTTTTTGCATTAAAAAAATACTAGTAATATAAGACGATAATATGCCAATGCTTATTAAAGTAACACCTAAACCAAATAATACAGCGGTAAAAATATGATAGCTCATGTGATGAGGCACATAATCACGGCGTAGCAAAAACAGGCCTAATAAAAAACAGCTACACATCAACACAAAAATACCTATAAAATATAAGAATTTTATGTATTTTTTAGGGTATTCTTTTCCGTATTTAATGAGCAGTTTGATTTTTTTTAATAAATTATAACCAGAACTTCCATGTTTTCGTTCATTTAAATCAACGGCAATATAATCTTTATATTTAGGCGATAGTCCCCAGTTTTCTAATGCTTCAAAATGAAGATAGGCGATTAATTTTCCATCTTGCCCAAAAACAATATTTCTATGAAAAACTTTAAAGCTAGAGGTAAGGTGTTTACCCAAAATAGTGTTAACTATGCCATTACGCATATTTTGTCGCCAGGAATGAGTTTGTACATTGTTAACTATTTTTCGAGGAATGCCATATACTAAAAATAGTTTATTTTGATGAAGGTGTTCTATTAAGGTATTAATATCTTGTGTTTTATATTGTAGGTCATCATCAATGGTAATAATAAACTCGCCTTTTGCTTTTTCTATGCCACAGGTAGCGGCTGCCCATTGTCCAAAATTATTGGCTAGGCAAATTCCTCTAATCATATTGTTTTGCCAATAATTGTATGGTTTCACAACTATTATATTTACTTATAAAAATATT
>JAHDBT010000429.1:0-3936 GCA_020630215.1 Bacteroidota bacterium | reverse complement strand
CTTTACTTCCATCATTCACTAAAACTATTTCGTAAGATTTTTTATATTTTTGCATTACTTTCTGCAATTGTTGAGCAAGAATTGGTAATATTGTAGCACTATTATATACTGTTACAACAACAGAGTATTTTACATTAAATACACTCATTTGATTATAATTTTAAATTAGTATGTTCAGTAATATTTAAATAATGATGGCGAAAGATACATTTATTGAAGCATTTAACCAGAAAGGTTTTATGGTTATTCCTGATTTAATTCCGCTCCCATTTATAGAACGTATGCGAGAGGATATGTCGAATGCTATAGAACAAGAAGTAGCTTATCATGGAACTCGCAATTATAAAGAATTTGGCATTATTACATTGGCGGCTATTTATGGCGGCACTTTTTTAGAAGTATATAGCCTAAATAATTTTATAAGACCCTTTGAATGGATATTGGGCGAAGAGTGTATTACTTACACTATTACCTCATCCTGTATACCTCCAGAGCAAGAAATTTATACCAGTAGAATTCATGTAGATACGCCTAGAGTAATTCCTAATTATAATACTTATTGTGTTGGTATGTTATTGCTAGATGACTATACAGAAGAAAGTGGCGCAACTTGGTTTTTACCTGGTTCCCAAAATCAAATAGAAAAACCAGAGGAAGCGTATTTTTATGCTAATTCGGAACGTATAATTGCTAAAGCTGGAAGTGTTTGTTATTTTAACCCAAGAATTTGGCATGCAGGTGCTGCTAATCAATCTAAGCACTGGCGTAGATGTTTGTTGTTGGCAATGGTTCGTCCTTGGATGAAACAGCGTTTGGATATTCCTCGTTGTTTGGCTCATTTGGATGTTTCAAGTTTACCAGAAAAAACACTTCAAAAACTAGGCTTTTTATCGCAGCCTCCAGCTTCTTATGACGAATATTATATGCCTGCTGAAAAGCGGTCGTTTAAGCAGAGGGTAGTGTAATTAATACATTGTGTGTTACATTAACTATAAATGGTTACCAACTTTATTTATTTTATCAAGGGTATTTTTTGATGTATTTTTAAGTAGCGGCAATTTATTTTTTTATCTTGATCTGGCAGTAAAAATGAGTGCCTACTTTTTTTATTATCTTTAATTGAGTCCGCTCTAAAAAGTCGGTTTTTTACTCAAAAATGGATGTTATTAAACTTACGCAACATGTGTAACTAATAGTTTAACTAGCTTTAAAACATTTGTAAAGTTATAACTTCTTGTTTTTAGAGTGGACTCTTAATTAGCATTTGTAAAATAAAGTACAATTTTACGCTTTTCAAGTTTATCCTAATTTACCGCTTCGGTTACTAAGTACATTGTTAAAAAAGTTTCTTGCGGTTTTGGGCGCAGCTCTTTTTGTGCTAGACGAGGCGCAAAGCGCAAGCGTAGCCTAAGCTATAGTGAGCATTTGCAACGAAGTATAGTGCAAAAAGAGCCAGTCAAAATGCTAAGAACTTTATTTAACAGTGTACTAAGTGTAGAATAAAGGTAAGCAAATTTTTACTTTTTTATAAAATATCATGTTTGATAAACATCTTTTTAATGAAATCAAGCAATTGCCTAAACTAGCCCTAATGAAGCAAAATAAACAAGCACCTTACTTGCTTTATTTAATTATTTTTGCAAGTACATTCTTATTATATGGAAATACTATTTTTAATAGTTTTAACCTTGATGACCTTATAGTAATTAAAGATAATGAAGTTATTCATAAAGGCATTAAAGGTATTCCAGAAATATTTACAACAAATTATATTACTGATAAAGGTAGGGAAGTTGACTATCGCCCATTGGTAAAAACTACTTTTGCACTTGAATATCAGCTATATGGAGAAAATACTCATTTACATCATTTTTTCAATGTACTGCTGTTTGCAATATCTGTAATGCTTCTATATTACCTGCTTTCTTTATTGTTTAAAGAATATCATTTATACCTAGCATTTTTTGTTAGCTTACTCTATTTAGCTCATCCTATACATACGGAGGTAGTGGCAAGCTTAAAAAATCGGGATGAAATACTTAGTTATATTTTTGGGATGCTCGTGTTAATATATGCTTATAAATATGTGATGAAAAATAGTGTCTCATGGCTTTTTTATTCTGGATTATTTTTTATTCTTGCATTACTAAGCAAAATAAGCTCCTTAGTTTTTCTAGCAGTTGTACCACTAATTTTATACTTTTTTACTAATGCAAACTTAAAAAAGATAGGAACTACTTTTATTTTTCACGCAGGGCTAATTACGGCTTATTATATTATAATTCTATCATTGCTCCCTACCTATACACGGGAGTTCTATTTAATTGAAAACCCTCTTATACAGGAAACCCTCGTAAATAAAATTCCAACAGCAGTATACGCTCTCGGCTACTATATTCAACTACTAATTTTACCCCATCCCTTATTGAGTTATTATGGCTACAATCAAATTCCTATTGTTGGTTGGAGTAATGTCTATTTTCTATTCTCTCTGCTTATTTATTTGGGACTTACTGTTTATGGATTACATGGTTTGAAGAGTAAAAACCTTTATTCGTTCGCAATCCTACTTTTTTTAATTCACATATCGATGTTTAGCAATGTTATTTTGCCCCTTGCAGGAATCGTGGCAGATAGAGCTTTACATGCTGCAAGTTTAGGTTTTGCGTTAATAGTAGTTTTATTAATGTACAAACTTGCTGGCATATCTGTTAAAAACAAACGACATAAAGGTTATAACTACTTTTTTCTGATGATGTTTGGTTTGCTTATATTAGCCTACTCTATGAAAACAATTAGTAGAAACTTTGACTGGAAAGATGAATTAACACTCTATTCAAATGATGTGAAAAATGGAAAAAAATCTGCAAAATTACACTACCTTTATGGGCAAGAATTATTAAAACAAGCTAAGATGTCTAATGTCTCTGAAAAAAAGAAAACATATTTAAACAAGAGTATTAAAGTGCTAAAAAAAGCTATCAAAATATATCCTAGATACCCATCTGCTCATAGTATTTTAGGACAATTATATGCCGAAGAACTAAAAGACTTTGAGAACGGAATTAAGCATCTATCCAAAGCTGTAGAAGTAAATCCTAACTTAGCTAAAGCACAATACAACTTAGCCCGTTGCTATCAGTCGCAACAGCAACCAATTAAAGCTATTAAACATTATAAAAAAGCAGTAGAAGTAGCAGAAAATAATGTTAGAGCATGGTGCTACCTTAGTCAATTACAATTAGCACAAGGAAATAAAACAGCAGCATTTAGTACTGCTCAAAAATTAGCAACAATAGCACCCGACGATTATTTTACCCATTATAATTATGGACATTTGTACTTTAATCAAAAAGACACACTTAAAGCGGTTCAACACTTTGAAAAAGCAATTGTAGTTAATCCTAGTAAAACAGATATTGCTCAGTTTCTTTATCAATACTATCAATCTAAAGGAAATGAAAAAAAATCACAACATTATAGGGAACTTTTTGAGTAGATAACAAAAAGTTGATTTTCTTTTCATAAAGTGTTTAATTATAACAAGAATATTTTTTACTTTTTAATATCCTCATTGTTTGTTTAATCCTTATTTTTGATTGCTTACCATTAAAAAACAAATGGAAAAGTAGGAACTATAGTATATTTACAATTAATTGACAAATGTTGTAAGATGTTGATAAACAATGTTTTAGTTAGGATGATTTTGTGTATAACACAGTTTTTAAAATATGATTTATTAATCAAGTCTAACATTGAATTACAACAAACTAAGCTTGAATTAGTGATATGTTTATGTATATAACTTTAAAAAAGAATCTAGTTAAGCTTTTATTTACAAGGGTGCTACTCCATTAGTACTTTTTAGCTCCGACAACTCCTAAAAATTGTACTCTTTATTTTTTCATTTATTATTATATATTTGTACAGTTCCAC
>JAHDBT010000428.1 GCA_020630215.1 Bacteroidota bacterium | reverse complement strand
GTGGACATCTTGAACTTAAGGAAACAGAGCATACTAATGAAAACGAATTGGAAATAGTCTATATGATTCATCCAGAAGAAAGACGTAAAGGAATAATGACTGAAATGCTTTCATTATTAAAAACCGAGCAGAAAAACTGGGGAAGAAGAATAATTGCTACAGTAAGTTCCAAGAATGTAAACTCAATTGCTTTATTAAAAAAATGGGGAATAGACAAAAAAGAGTCTGTATTGAATAGTGAAACTGGTAAGGAGTATTTTAAAATAATCTTGAGCAAATAAAAACGGCTATAATAACAATGTATATAATTCCATGGTCCCATGCCTTTATGGTCGTACAGGGCATATACAAACCATTGGAAAAAGACAGCCCAGATGAATTTTATAGAAGGTAGGATTTGAAGATACAAGGGAATCCCCATCACCTCACCGAAAAATGATACCCTACGCCCTTCAAAGTAATTATCGACACCTCCTCATCAACCTTCAGATAATCTCGAAGTTTTTTAATGTACACATCCAAATTACGGGAGTTAAAAAAAGAATCATCGCCCCAAATTTTTAGAAGCAACTCCTTGCGGTCGGTGGTGCTATTAATATTGCGACAAAGCTCTTTGAGGATTTCTGCTTCTCGGTAGGAGAGGCGTTTGCTAAAATTAGGGTGTGTGAGTTGTAGGCGCAAAGGATGAAATTGGAAACTGCCAAAGGTAACCAGTTCCTCTATTTTTTTGGGCGTAGCCGCTTGCTTCATTTGAGTGAGTTGCAATAAATTTTTAATGCGGATGATGAGTTCTTCCATACTAAAAGGCTTTTTGATGTAATCATTCCCACCAGATTCAAAACCCTTCACCAAATCCTCGGTTTGCTCTTTGGCCGTTAAAAAAATAATAGGCAAATCTTGTCGCTTTTTAATGGCTTTGGCAATAGCAAAACCATCAATATTAGGCAGCATCACATCTAGCAAGCAAATATCGGCAGCGTAGTTGGCTAGGCGGGTAAGCACCTTTGCCCCGTCGGCTACATGACTCACCTCGAAGCCTTTGCTTTCCAAACTTTCTTTCACAATTTTTGCCAAAAATGGCTCATCTTCTACGTATAAAATTTTCGTTTTTTTCATGATTAATTAGGTAGTTTAATGGTAATACGAGTACCTTTCCCTTCTTGACTGTCTAGCAGAATACTGCCTTTGTGTTTTTCTACAACTTGGGCAACATAACTTAATCCTAAACCATGCCCCTTTACATTGTGTACATCACCCGAAGGAATGCGGAAAAAACGGTCGAACACCCTTTTTTGATATTCGGCAGGAATGCCTTTGCCATTGTCTTCAAATACGAGTACAATGTGCGTATTTTCTTTTTTTAGTGCGATGCGAATCGTTAGGTCCCCATCACTGTATTTCATACTATTATCAATTAAATTGTAGAGCAAGTTAGATAAGTGTACACTATCTCCTTGAAGTAAAAAAGCCGTGTTTTCCTGAAAATCGGTTTGCACATTTACTCCATGCGTTTCAAATTGTAATTTCATAGAACTAAGTATTTCCCCAATTAACTGATCCAAAAAAACATCCCGATAAGTAAAACCCGACATGCCTTTTTCAAATTTCGTTAAAGTCAAAACTTTATTAACCAATAAAGACAAACGGTTGAGTTCCGATTGAGAAATCTGAAGGTATTCGTTGGTTTTAATTGGGTCTTTTTGAAGGTCAAAACCTTTGATCGCTTCTAGTGCCACACTAATGGTAGCAATAGGCGTTTTGAGTTCGTGGGTCATATTACTGATGAAATTGTTTTTCATTGCCAATAGTTGTTCTTGTTCTCGCAAACTGCGGTATACAAAAAAGAAAGCTAGGCAGGTGATGGCAAATAAAAAAATGGAAAAGCCTATTTGAGGAATTATTTTTTGTACTAAAAAAAAAGAATATTGCCTTAGTTCTAGTAAAAAGTTGGATCCCGCTTTTGTGACGGAATGCTCCTGACCAAAAACATTTTTTTGCTTTTCGGCAAGCGAGGAAATAAGTCCAGCAGTTTGGTAAGTAGTATCTTTAAAAATGATGCGACTGTAGGATGCCCATGCTATATCTTTGAGGAGCAAGTGTAATTTTTGCACAACCTTTTCTTGTTTAATGCTATCGGATCTAAAATTAATACTACGAAACAATTTTTTGTTTTGGTCTTTTAATCCTTCTCCTTTAATGCTTTCTAAAACGGTAACCGTATCCCCATCACTCAACTTATAGGTTACATCAAAATGAGTCGAATTGTCTACCACAACAGCACCAAACGGTTGATTTTTATCATCTGGATTGTTAAAAATAATGGTGTCTGCCTTTGGTTTAGTTTGGATAGACACGATATCTCTAATGGGACTTTTATTCATGTTTTGGACCTTGACCAGTAAATCCTGCATCTTGGTTTCCATATTGGCATAAATAGAATCTTGTACTACTCGCCTGGCATCTTCTACGGTGCGGTCAAGCTCCTTTTGTAAATTCACCTCCTCCTTTAAATACTCCGTTTGTAGCCAAAATGCTAAAAACAAAGCAAGTAGCAACAGGCTCCCTGCCATCAACGATTTCGACCATCTTTGTTTTTGTCCATTTTGTTTCATACCTAAATGTACGTTAAAAAAACCTTGTTTGTTGTTTTCATTAACCTTAATTAACCTTGTTTTAAGAACGCTTAACCTAGTCTACCTCCTACCTGCCCTAACTTTGTGGCATTAATCATCTAAAAAAATAAGTCATGAAAACAGTATTGTTATTATTAAGTCTATTCCCTTTACTGAGTTTCGCTCAAAATACAGAAGGGCAAGTATTTTACGAGGAAACCATCAACATTGAAGTTAAACTTCCAGGAGGTGTTGCTGGCGATGCTTTTAAACAAAGCCTAAAATCTAAAAAAAAGCTGTCCTTTAAAAAGGAAGTTTCGGTATTGGTAACCCTCCCCCAAGAACAAGTGCCAGATGCTCCCGACTTAGGTGCTGACGAGAACGATTTTTCTATTAAGATAGATGTCACAGATAATGAAAACCGCATTTATCACAATTTAAATGATAAAGAAAAATTAGAGGAAACCGATTTTTTTGGAAAAACTTTTTTGATAAAAAGTGAAATCGAACCCCTTGCTTGGAAAATACAAGACGAGCAAAAAGAGATACTCGGCTATACTTGCATGAAAGCTACTTTAGAAACCGAAAAAGGCTTAACCGAAGCATGGTTTACCCCCCAAATTCCCCTAGCACACGGCCCTAATAAAGGTGGATTGCCAGGTTTAATTTTAGCCCTAAGTATGCGAGATGGACAAACAATTAGAATGGCAACAGCAATTAACTTAGACCCAGTAGACGAAGCCGATTTGGCAATGCCTAAAAAAGGAAAAAAGATAAGCGCAGAAAAATTTAAAGCACTAGAAGAAGCTAAAGTAAAGGAATTAGAACAGATGTATGGCGGTGGAAAAAAGAACAAAGGGAATACCGTGATAAAGATAGGAGGGTAGTTGTTTTATTCCTAATCTAAGTTGTGTAGTATTCCCTAATATCGGTTATTTATTGTTAAATGGCTTTATTGCTAAATTGTTTTTTTCTTGCTGACGAGTTGAAGAAGCAGCACTCTAAAAATACAACAATTAAGCAATTAAATAATGTAATAGTTAAACAATTAGGCAATTAAACAATGCAACAATTAAGCAATACAGCAATTAAACAATGCAACAATACAACAATTAAAATGAAACACATCCTATTCACACTCATCTGCTGCTGTTATGCATTCAACAGCTTTGCACAAAACAATCCTAAAATTAATATAACAGGCACTGTTCTCGACTCTACTAGTGTAACGCTAGTAGGCGCAACAGTGGTGCTAAAAAAACAAGCCGATGAAACAATGGCTGCTTTTAGCATTACAGACAATGCAGGCACTTTTAAATTACTAGGAATAGAAGCTGGCGAATACCGCTTGCAAATTACCTTTGTTGGCTATGGCAGTTTTGAGCGTGCTTTACCCATAAAAGAAGGAGCAGAAAATATAGATTTGGGAGAAATAATATTGAGTTATGCTAGTCACGCCCTAGATGCTTTTACCATAGAAAGTGCTTTTATTCCCATCATTATAAAAAAAGACACGGTGGAATATACCGCCGATGCTTTTAAAACAGCACCCAATGCGGTAGTAGAAGATTTGTTGAAAAAACTACCAGGTATTGAGGTCGATAAAACAGGGAAAATTAAAGCGCATGGAGAAGAAGTGAAAAATGTATTGGTGGATGGAAAAGAATTTTTTGGCGGAGATACCAAACTAGCAACCAAAAATTTACCCGCCGATATTGTAGACAAAGTACAGGTTTACGACAAGCAATCTGAAACAGCCGCTTTTACAGGTGTAGAGGATGGCAAAGAAGAAAAGACCATTAACCTAGCCCTAAAAGAAGGAAAAAACAAAGGTACTTTTGGCAATATAGAAGGGCATTATGGAACCAAAAACCGTTATAAAGCGAAAACGAATATTAACCGTTTTACCAAAAAAATGCAATTATCTACTATTGGAATGGCTAATAATATTAATGAAGTAGGCTTTTCCTTTCAAGATTATTTGGCTTTAAATGGTGGGGTTGGAAGTTTGTTAAAAGGTAACTCCATGAGTTTTTCGCCAAGCGAGGAGGAGAGGAGTTTACTAGGCTTGGGCAACAAAAATGGCAGGAATAATGCGATGTCGGGAGGCGTAAATTTTAATTATGAACTAGGAAAAAAATGGGATTGGCAATCCAGCTACTTTATAAATCGGGTGCATACAAATACGGAAGAACTTAGGAATGCACAACATTTTTTAAATGAGCAAACTTATGCAACAGCAACAACCGCAGCAGCAGACCGAGTAAGTAATGGACACAAGCTTAATACCCGATTGAAGTACGACATAGATGCTAGCCAAAATGTATTGTTGAAATCTCAATTTTTTTATACCAAACAAAACCAAGCAAACAGTAGCAACGAAACTTCCTTTAATCCTGAAGGAGTATTACAAAATACAGCCGCACAAAACCGTCAACAAATAGGAAATGGTTTGAATTGGAATGGGGAATTAATTTACCGAAAAAAAATGCTGCGACCTGGGCGTTATTTTACAACCAAACTAGATGTTGAGCAAAGAAGCAATCACTACAACACCCACCTCAACAATTACTTAGAAGCCCAAGCAGATTCCTTGGAAGAATTGTTTCCTAGCACAACCAATCAATACCAAGAACAAGCAGTAGGCGGAAGGCGTTATGAATTGGAACTCGTGTATGTAGAACCCCTTGGAAAACGAAAATATTTATCCTTAGAAGCGGCTGGAATGCAGCGAAAACAAAATCAACAAAAAGATTTTTTCGATCAAACAAATGCAGGAACCTCTATTTTTAACGATGATTGGAGCAATCAATTTCAGCAGCTATTTAGTTGGCAACAGTTGGGTGCTAGCTTAAAATTTAATGAAGAAAAATACAAGCTAACCCTAGGATTAGATTTTCAACACGCCCAACTAAAAGGTAAATTACTTGGGGAAGAGATGGGCATTCAGCGAACCTACAATCGTTTATTGCCAAGGGGAACTTACAAACTAGATATTGACCGTTCTACCAACCTAAAAATAGATTACGCTACCGATTTGCAAGCACCTAGTGTACGCCAATTACAGCCAGTTGTAGACAACACGAATCCCCTAAGTATTTACCAAGGAAATCCCAATTTACAAGCAGCCTATAACCATCATTTAGGGCTAGATTTTCGGTATTACAATCAATTTAATTTTAGCGGCTTTTTTGCGTCCTTAAATACCGATTTTACCAAAAATCCCATTGTTAATGCCAATCAAACAGACGAATTATTAAGAACATTTAGAACACCCGTAAATGTCGATAATGAATTCCGTTTGTTTGCCAATGCATCTTACCATAGCCCCATTCGTCCCTTAAAAATAAAAATTAATTTGTCCACCAACACCAACTATCTTCAAGGCAGTTTTTTTGTTAATGGTTTAGAAGACCGTTCGCAGCAGTTAACAAATGGAGCGAGTTTTAAAATAGCCAATATCAACAAAGACGTATTTGACATTTCGCTTGGCACACGCATTAACAACAATTGGATTAGCTACCAAAAAAATCCCGCACTCAATCAGCAATACATGGATTATACCCTTTTTGGAGATGTTGCGGTATACCTAAAAGGAAATTGGATATTGAATGTAACCGTAGATTACCAACGCTACTCGCAAGAAGCTTTTGGACAACAACCTAGTATTACACTATTAAATGCCTACGTATCGAAAACCGTTTTTAAGGAACGAGGAACGGTTACGATTACTGGCAGCGATTTGTTAAATCAAAACCTTGGTGTTGAGCGCAGCAGCAGCTACAATATTACCCAAGAACGCAGAACAAATGTACTCGGACGTTATGTGCTGATAGGCTTTGCTTGGAAACTGCGACAGTTTGGTGTTTAAGGGACGGAGGATAAATAAGCGTCACACTTACATCCACATTTTCTAGACATCCGAGCAGTAATTA
>JAHDBT010000427.1:2162-6556 GCA_020630215.1 Bacteroidota bacterium | reverse complement strand
TAAATATCCAAAGGGATATTTATTTTGCTATCGCAAAAAACGCACGTTCATAGCTAACAAAAAAATAGCTCAGTTAATTAATGACGATTATTTATGTACAACTACTTACCAACTATTTACAATAAAATACCTATAAAATGGAATATAATAAAAGAAGCATTGAGGGTGCTGAAATTTGGGTTGATGAATACGATATTGTAAACATTGCCATTGAGCCGGAGTTTTATATTGAACTAGAACACATTACCGAGCAATTAAAAGTGGCACAAGAGCTTGCCCCCAAAAAAACGGGCAATTTGGTACTCATTCACTCCGCCCATTTAAACGGCATGAGCCTAGCAGCTCGCAGATTTAATAACAGTCCTCCTATGGTTAATTTTCATGCCGCTAAAGCAGTCGTTGTACAAAATCGTATTAGCAAATTGGTTGCTAATTTTGTTAAAGGATTTAGTACGCCTGTTTATCCACTCCGTGTATTTGTGGATGCGCCAACTGCCGCTAAATGGCTTTTAAATAACAGCGCATAATCGTTTTTTTACGCCATTCATCGAGTATCACAATTCCATCATTTATGGCATCTATCAATCATATTGGCTAAATCAATTTTATGCCACCGTTATTTTTTTTATTTTTGTCGCACCAAAACCAAGCAACCTAGTACTATCTTTGCATTGTTAAAGGAAATTTTTGTTGTTTTTGTTATAAAACGCTGTTTCCTATTCCAAAAAATGCATTAATGGGACTAGCCCAATACTAAATTTATCTTCAATAAAAAATATAACCAATATGGCAGTTTTTGATTTAGACATGATTAAAAAGCTTTACGAGGAGTTACCAGGCAAAGTAGCCGCTGCTCGTAAAATGCTAGGGCGACCGCTTACCTTTTCTGAAAAAATATTATATGCTCACCTTTGGGACAAGTTACCCGAAGCAGCTTTTACTAGAGGAAAAGATTATGTAAACTTTGCGCCCGACCGTGTAGCCATGCAAGATGCTACTGCGCAAATGGCCTTGCTGCAATTTATGATGGCAGGCAAACCTAAAGTAGCCGTGCCTAGTACGGTTCACTGCGATCACTTAATTCAAGCCAAAGTTGGTGCGGATGCCGATTTAGCAACGGCTATTGATGTAAACAAAGAAGTGTACGACTTCCTAGCATCGGTTTCTAATAAATATGGTGTTGGTTTTTGGAAACCAGGCGCAGGTATTATTCACCAAGTAGTACTAGAAAACTACGCTTTCCCTGGTGCCATGATGATTGGTACGGATTCGCATACGGTAAATGCTGGCGGATTAGGAATGGTAGCCATTGGTGTTGGCGGTGCAGATGCCGTTGACGTAATGGCAGGTATGCCGTGGGAGTTAGCGCAACCTAAGTTAATTGGTGTAAAATTAACGGGTAAAATGAGTGGCTGGACTTCCTCCAAAGATGTAATTTTAAAAGTTGCTGGCATTTTAACTGCTAAAGGCGGTACAGGTGCGATTGTAGAGTATTTTGGCCCTGGCGCATTAAGTATTTCTTGTACGGGTAAAGGTACTATTTGTAATATGGGTGCCGAAATTGGTGCAACAACGTCTATTTTTGAATATGGCGAAGCAATGAGCCGCTACTTACGTGCTACTGGCCGTGCAGAAGTTGCTGATTTAGCCGACCAAGTTGCCGAACATTTACAAAGCGACCCAGAGGTAGAAGCCAATCCAGAAAAATACTACGACCAAGTAGTAGAAATCAACTTATCGGAATTAGAGCCACATATTAATGGTCCTTATTCGCCAGATTTAGCTTGGCCGATTTCGGAATTTGCTAAGGCGGTAAAAGAAAATAATTATCCTCCAGTATTAGAAGTAGGATTGATTGGTTCTTGTACCAACTCTTCTTACGAAGATTTAGATCGTGCTGCCAGTTTAGCCAAACAAGCCGTTGATAAAAAGTTAAAAGTAAAAGCAGAATTTACCGTAACCCCAGGTTCGGAGCAAGTACGCTACACCGTAGAACGTGACGGGCAGCTAGGAGCTTTTGAAGCAATGGGCGGCGTAGTATTGGCAAACGCTTGTGGTCCTTGTATTGGACAATGGGCACGTCATACCAACGACCCTAACCGTGCAAACTCTATCATCACCTCGTTTAACCGTAACTTTTCTAAACGTAATGATGGCAACCCACAAACACGCTCGTTTGTTGCTTCGCCAGAAATTGTAACGGCAATGGCTATTGCTGGTGATTTAACTTTTAATCCATTAACCGACACCTTAACCAACGAAAACGGCGAAGAAGTAATGCTCGACCCACCAACGGGTGTAGAATTACCTCCTAAAGGTTTTGATGTAGAAGATGCGGGTTTTATTGCTCCTGCTGCGGATGGTAGTGGTATTAATGTAACGGTAAATCCAGACTCTAAACGTATTGAGTTGTTAACACCTTTTGCTCCTTGGGAAGGAACGGATTTAACAGGCATGAAATTATTAATTAAAGCCAAAGGAAAATGTACCACCGACCATATTTCTATGGCAGGTCCTTGGTTGCGTTTCCGTGGTCACTTAGATAATATTTCTAACAACATGCTAACGGGTGCGGTGAATTTCTTTAATGAAAAAACCAATACCATACAAAACCAATTAGATGGGGAGTTTATGGGTGTGCCTGATACAGCGCGTGCATATAAAGCGGCTGGCATTGGTTCGGTAGTATTTGGAGAAGAGAATTACGGAGAAGGTTCTTCGAGAGAACATGCTGCAATGGAGCCTCGTCATTTAGGGGTGCGTGCGGTAATTGTAAAATCGTTTGCTCGTATTCACGAAACCAATTTGAAAAAACAAGGGATGCTAGGCTTCACTTTTGTAAACAAAGCCGATTACGACCTAGTACGCCAAGATGATACAATTGATATTACGGGTTTAACAGACTTTACGCCAGGTAAAAACCTAACCGTAGTATTACACCATGCCGATGGCACGAAAGACAGCTTTGAAGTAGCGCATACTTACAATGAATTACAAATTGGCTGGTTTAAAAAAGGCAGTGCTTTAAATATGATTAGAAGCGAACAAGGACTTGGATAGTTTTTGTAGCAAGTAGTTGCTACACTACATAAGAAAAACGATAATCCCTGCATTTATTTTTAAATAGATGTGGGGATTTTTTTATTGGAGTTCTTCTGTTTCTTCTGGAAATACTTTTGCTAGGTCAACACTTAAATCAGGAAAAATGGAGGATTGCAGTACATCCTCATCCGTAAGTGGAGGGTAAGTATTTATAAACTTTCCATTGTTCAACACATATACCAACACATTACGGCGAATTGGATCGACTATCCAATACTCTAGCACACCTGCAACTTCATACAACGTGTATTTATCTCGCATTTCTCTTTTGGAATTACCTGGCGATAAAATTTCTATCACCAAATCAGGCGCACCTACACAGCCTTGTTTTTCCATTTTAGATAAATCACAAATTACACATAAATCGGGTTGTACTACCGTATCTATTTTATCACTGTTTGCTTTATTTGGTGGAAGGGGTAAGCGAACATCAAAAGGTGCGGTATATAGTTTGCAAGCTTTTTTATCGACGGATGGCCATAACAGCACACTAAGTTTAACAGAAATTTCCTGATGTACTGCATTAGGCGCAGCCATTGGCCATATCCATCCTTTTAGCAGTTCGACTCTTTCTTCAAACTTCCATCTGATATAATCGGCGTAGGTGTACCGTTTGGTTAAGTCTAGTTGGTCGAGGGAGGTTATAGTTGACATAACAGTTAATCTTTTTGGTTTGATTTATTTCAAAGATACCTAAAATTTGTTGGTTTACTTCGAAGTATTTATAATGCGTCTAAATCCTCTTTAGATAAACCTGTATAGGCAATAATTTTATCTTCGGGTTCTCCATTTTCTTTCATCATTTTGGCTATTTTATGTTTTTCTTCTGTTTCCCCTTCTGCTTTCCCTTCTATTTTCCCTTCTGCCTTAGAGGTATCTACAATGTTTTTTATATCCCTATAGTGTTTTAAGCTTTCTTGATGGATTTGTTCACTACTCATACCTTGTATTAATTATAGTTCAGTTTAACCTTTACTGCAAAGATAAGCCATATTAGATAAAGAATCAATTTTGGTTTTTAGTTTGGATCAAATGGTCAACTAATACTATTACCCCTTCCCATTCCCAAACCCCGCTACCATCCGTTCCATAATATGAAAAACCGCAGGGCAGTACTGGGAATTGGCTTTGTGTAATTTCATATTCTCCGAAAACTCCAACCTATCTGTGTGTGGATATTTACGACAAGCCTTGGGTCGTTCCTCGTAAATGGAACAAGTATTATCGGCTTCTAAAAAAGTGCAGGGCGTGCTGTTCATCACCCAATCTCCGTCCTCATCTTCGTGTAAATA
>JAHDBT010000427.1:0-2062 GCA_020630215.1 Bacteroidota bacterium | reverse complement strand
TTTGCCAGTCTTGGATTAAGTTTTTCATTAGTGAATTTAAAATAGTAACTTTACCGCTATTAAATAGTAGAACGTACTTTAGTAAAAGGTAGAAAGACTTTGTTGTTGCAATGAATATAACCTAACAACAATACTTTGCCTTTTCTATTGATGATGCAAAAATACTAAAATCATGCAAAGAATTGTGATTAAAAATTTTGGTCCTATTAAAGATGCGACCATTGATTTAAAAAATGTTACGGTACTAATAGGCGAACAGGCTACTGGGAAAAGTACGGTTGCTCAGTTGGTTTATTTTTTTAGAAGTATTCCTAGTAGATTATTTGCAAATTTAAATCCTAATTTAAGTACTGAAGGTCCTAACTTCTTTTCTGAAAAAAATTCTCAAATTAGAAAATCATTAGAAATATTTATCTCCAATTTTATTAAAGACAAAACAAATTTAGAGATACGAAAAATACATAAATACAATCAAAATACAGAAATATTGTTTCATTATGAACTTAAAGAAGAAAGGTATATAAAAATTAAAAATAACAACAATTCTACAATCGTAACTTTAGGAAAAGGTTTTGATATACAGACATTAGTGAACAAAATTTTTTCAAGCGCACAATTACTTGGAGAGATGAATATTAGGAGTTCTCTATGGGTTCATTTACTTAACATACTCCCCGAACACTTCCATCAAAGTACAATTGTTTCTATTTACATCCCAGCTGGAAGAAATATTACTACAAGCTTTTCTAATCTCTTCGAAACTTTTTTTATTCAAAATGCTGGTTTACAGTCAGGTAGAGAAATGGAATTAATGAAAGACTTTATGCTTTTTGTATCAAAACTGAAAGATGATATAAATAAATTAGGTCTAACTCTCCAAAGTATTTTCGAAGTAATTGAACCCAGTCAAGAACATAAAATTTTATTAGAAAAACAAATACACATTTTTAATACAATTTTAAAAGGAAAATATATTTCTACAGATGGTGGAACAGAGAAAATAGAAACAAAAGACGAAAATAAAATTCTCCTAAGCAATGCTTCATCAGGACAACAAGAAGCAATAAGAATTATTCAAGACTTATTTTTACTTACTGCAAAAAAAGAAAAAGGTTATAGAATAATTGAAGAACCCGAAGCTCATTTATTTCCTGATACACAAAAAGCATTAATGGAAATGTTAGTAACTACCTCTAATGCAACCAATAGTCAATTTTTAATTACTACGCATTCGCCTTATATTTTAACAGCATTAAATAATTTATTAATCGCTAAACAAGCTGCTAAATACGCAGCAGAACAAGTAGAAAACACAGGATATCCAAGCTTTATGCAACTAGAATTTAACAATATAAGTGCTTATATGCTAAACTCAGATGGTTCCTGTACAAATATTGCAAACCCTACTAGTCAATTAATTCAAGCATATTATATAGATGAAATATCGCATAAGATAGGCAGCGATTTTGATACCCTTTTTGAAATAATCACGGAACACGAATACCAAGAAAATGAGTAGTATAAAACACCCACCTATTTATAATTATCTTAACGAATGTTTTGGCGAACATGCTCCTAAGAAACCAGGCAAACCATTTAATCAATGTTGTAACTGGTTTAGTAACCAATCTTTTTGGGTATGCGATTATAATACAAAACAAAAAACATGTGTAGCGGTTTCTAAAAAGGAAAAGAAAAAATTAAACGGCTGCTTCGAAATTAACAATCCGAATAAAAAACAAATCTATGTTGTTTGCATTGATGACTGTTTAATTCAATCTACGCAAGAAGGAGTAAAAATAGGTGATCATATTTTATTTGATGATACGGTATTTTGTTATTTAGAATCAAAGATGAATTTAAAAAGTGGCAAAACATTAGCAGCCACATTAGCTCATGCAGAACAACAAATTAAAACTGTTTTAACCTTAATACAAAATAAACTAAGTGAATACGGTTACGGTTTTAGAAGCCTAACAAAAAAAGTTATTGTTATGATTCCTTCTAAAAATAAAATTAATTTACCTGCCGCAACATTAAGGGAAATTAAAGTAAGTTGGAC
>JAHDBT010000013.1:27671-36449 GCA_020630215.1 Bacteroidota bacterium | reverse complement strand
TAATTTTATTAATTTTATCCTTTTCAATTTTATTCATTTTAGGATATTCTTTCTGGTTTAGGCAAAAACAAATTCCTATCCCAAACCATTGTCAACTAATAATTGATGGATATTAATCTTTAAATCGTCAATAAATGCTATTTCCTGATCCCAATCAATAATTTCCCAGCGTTTACTTCCTTGGTTTGCAATCATTACTTTTTCCGTATCTGTAAATATCCAAATTATTCTTTTTACACCAAAGTCCAGTAGTTCTTGTGTTTTTTCTTGATAATATCCTAAAGGATTACTGATTTCGGTTAAGTCTGCTTTTGTATCAATTTCAATAACATATTCTGGAGGGATACTTAAATACTTATTCTCAATTTTAATGTTTTTATCTTTCTTTACTATTGCGATATCCGCTGCTCGCCAAGATTTTTTAGAAAATTGTAATCCTAATTCGTTAGAAAATACAAAGTATTCTTTTCCGAGGAAAGAGCGAAGTATAAAAATTAACTCTGTCACTAAAAATAATTGAAATGTACTACTTCCCATTATTTCTGCAAGTTGTTTGTTACCTTTTAAATATGCTTTATAGCCCTTATAATAAATTGGTTTTCCGTTCACCATTTCATAAATCAAGCTTTTCGGAATTACTTGCGTTGCACTTTTCATTTTTGTCAACTTTTTGATTATCAATTTAATAGACTAGACTATTAGTAACAAATTTAAGCTTTTTAGGCTTCATTTCCAATCTTATTTTTGGTTTTAAAGGATGATAGATAAATAAGCTTATGTAATCCCCCCATCCCACCGCCTAGGTATCGCCGCACCTTCTGCCGCTATTGCGGTTACTTCAAAATCGTAAACATAGTCTAACACCTTTTGTAAATCATCGCTAAATTCGATGTAGAGATCCTCGTGTAGTTTACCCATTTTTTTAAATACCTGTATTAAACGAGCCATAATGTATTTGGTGATTTTTTCGGAACGCCTAGGAGGATATTGTTTAAACATTTCTAAATGTCGTTCCAAAGCAATCCGTAACATAGCAACAGTTAAGCTAACAGCTCCCAATTTATCTTTGGTAACTCGTACATGCCTAGTAATACGAGGATTGCAACTGCGTAAATACATCAGTAAATAATCAGGCGATAAATAGCGGTATTCCTTAGGTGGAATATTTTCTTCCAAAAATCGCAGCACATCCCGATTGCGTTCTTCCATCGAATTACCATCTTCCAACAGTTCATAAGTAAGCTGTTCTACCAGTATGGCATCTTTGGCAATTAAGCGATTTAAAAGCTTGTTTTTTTCTTTATCCGATAAATGACTGATGGCGGCTTTTAGCTCATTAGAAAGTTTGGGCATAATTATTAATGGGTTTGTTGGTTTTACTCGGACAAAGGTAATCAATCCATATTATTAAATCCCTATCGTATCAACAATAAATTCCCCTTCAATTGTGCTGCTTTTTCCTCCTCGCCCACCGTGTAATTAACAAAATAAACATAAGTGCCAATAGGAGCTTTTCGTCCTTCAAAAATGCCCTCCCAGCCTTGATCTATTTTATTGGTAAAAAATACTTGCTGCCCCCAACGGTTGTACACGTACATTTCGTAAGAAGTGATGTTTAATCCTGTGGCTTTAAAAGTTTCGTTAAAGCCATCGCCATTAGGACTAAAAGCATTGGGAACGAGTATATCATTTTCAAAATCTATGCATATATCGTGGCTGTAACTTGCCGTACATCCGCCTTCATTTTGGATGTTTAGGGTGATGGTGTAATTGCCTAAATCGGTGTAAGTATGTTGAGGTGTTTCTCCATAGTTAAGCATTGTTCCATCCCCAAAATCCCAAGTGCCGCTTACTCCTCCTAGACTAAAATCGGTCATTTCGTAGGCAAAATGGGCTTGGCAATTGTTGCTGTTTGGGTTGGGCGAAAACTCGGCATAAATAGGTTCGTATTCGGGTATTTCTATGGAAATGCGTTCGTAGCATTGAGTTTGTGGGTCGGTAATGGTGGCTTCGTAAAAACCTGTTGTGGCACTAATGTTGGTGCTATTATCCGCAAAACCATCCGACCATTTTATTTCGTAACTGGGGTTGGTGCTGATGTTCGCAAATCCTTCGCTGCCAGCACATAAAGCTTCGCTAGTTGTTAGGTTGTAGTCAATAGCTTCGTTTACAAATACCACCATCGTATCAACCGTTTCTATGGTACAGCCATCGCTAATGTTTACAATATAGGTAGTGGTCGTTTCGGGTTCTACTAAATGGTATTGCCCAAAACCGATGTCGTTGTTCCACGTAAATTCGTAATTTAAACCTGCTCCTCCATAAGCTGTTGCCGATAATACCGCACCTCCTCCTGGGCATATTGAGGTATCTGCCGCTGCTATAATTCCTAGTGTGCCGCCAACATTTACCACAAATTGGTCTTGGCTTGCACACTCGCCCGTTCCATAATGATAGGTTAAAATATATGCCCCCTCTCCTGCCCAAATAGGATTAAAAACATTGTCTACAATGCCTGTTCCTTCAAAGGTTCCTCCTAGTGGCGTGCCTATTAATTCTACTAGAGTATCTCTAAAACAAAAGTAATCCTCAATAGCAGGAAAAACAGCTTCAACTTGTGGTTCTACAATTACGTTTCGGGTAGCCATGCAAGTATCTGGCGAGATATAAAGGATTTCGTAAGTACCTAGGCCAATGCCAGGATCGAAGGTACCGAGTAGGGTGTCGGTGATGCCATCACCATGCCAATGACCGCCTGTAGGTACGCCATCTGTTAAATTAAAAGCGGAAGCAATTTCGCAAATATAAACATCTGGTCCTGCATCAATTTCGTGAATCACCATCGTCATGCTATCCGTACAGCCATTGGTGGTATAGTATAGCGTATGTGCGCCTGCCCCTGCTTCCTCAAAAGCCAAAACAGGATCGAAAGGCGAACCTGCACTACTAGGGGTTACCACACCTGGTCCCGACCAAGTACCGCCGCCTGGTCGTCGTTCTACATTGCCCCAATTTAATTGGAAACCTTCATCATAAGGACAAAACTCAAAATAATCTATAAAAATTCGAGTATATCGGCCTCGTACTTCTAGCACATCTTGGCAATCTCCTAATGCATAAATAATAAAATCTTCGTATTCATCTGTACCATTCCATCCTGTATCATATTGTCCATCGGCAGAAAGCAAACCTGTATTAGCTGGGTCAACTGCCATCCATGTACCGCCAGTAGGAATGCCTTCGGGGAGGGTGACGATGCCTTGTTCGGGACAAACGGCAATTACATCTCCTCCTTCTTCTGCTACATCAATTTGGGTAATTACAATATCAATACTTTGGCTACATCCTAGCACATTGTAGGTCAAAGTATGCACCCCGGCATTGGCTTCGGTAGGAAAAAATTCGCCCGACCAGGTGTTTTCAAAGCCATCATGCTCATTCCACCAGCCACCAGGAGGAGAAAAGTTGAGGGTAAATTCGGGCGTACTTTCGCATATCGTATCGTTTACTGGAAGGCTCAACGAAATAGAATCGACATACACAATTTTAGTATCGCTGCATCCATTAGGGGCTTCGTAGGTAAGTTCAAACTGACCTGCGGTGCTAGGATCAAAAATACCACCAGGGCTAACATTTGGTCCACTCCATGTACCGCCTGGAGGTTCGGGTGGGCCTAGTTCAAAAGGTGCGCTTCCTGTGCATGCTCCTTGATTCCACCATGCCCATCCTTCTAGTACGGTTATCAATAAGGAATCGTAGCATTCGCCATATTCGTAGTAAATCCAATTGTCGCCAACATAGTCGCCGCTAGGTTCCCAACTATTGCCAGTTTCCCATTCTTCATCCACATTTTGCCAATACCAATCTCCTCCACTTGGACTGCCATTTAAGGGTACTGCGTCATCGGTTTCGCAAACCGTAATTGGCTCGCCTGCCTCTGGCGATGTTGCTAATTGAATGACGGTATTAGTGCTTGCCGTAGCTCCTTGTCCGTCGGTTACGGTTACCGAATAAGCCGTTGCTCCAGGACAAACTTCTTGCTCGGCATTATTGCTCAAAGCAGGATTCCATGCATAGCTGTAATTTAAATCGCCACCTGCTGCTTCAGCAGTAATGCTTACACAATTTCCATCACAAGCGGTTGGATTTTCGGGGGTAATTATCACCTCAATAGGGCAATCTAAAGTAGCGAAATTAGCTGTGCCTGTAAACTGCCACTCTTCTTCGCATAGGTCTACATACACATAATCGAATAGGGCGCTGTAGTTGCCACTTTGGGTAATTTGTCCGTTGAGGTTGATGGCGATTTGGGTGGTAAATCCATTGGTATCGCAATTTATTGGCGTGGCATTGTTGATGCTTGGTGCATCTGGTCCAGATAAACTAAATGCATCGCCATTTACCGCATCACATAAAACGGGCGAGGATAAGTCGATGGTAAAATTATTGCTAAAACAAGGCACATTATCAATGGTGAGTTCATCTAGTGGTGGCGTTGGTTCTATTTCGGCATCCCAGACTAAAGTCCATCCATCGGCTGTAACGGTTAAATCAGAAATAAAGGTAAAGGTAATGCATTCGGTATCTAGCAAAATTAAAGGTGGTGGGGTGGCTGCGCCAGAATAGGTTTCTAGCAAATTTCCGCTGGTATTTTCTCCTTCGTAGATGCTCAAAACATCATCGGCTATTTCGGTATTAAATTCGGAAAATGTGATGCTGATACTAATGGCATCGGGGATGCAAAGAGTAAACTGATAGTTTTCGTCGTGGTCGTAAAAATCTTCTCCTTCTAAACCTACATTGCTATCTATTAGGATGCCTTCGCATTCGTTAGCGGCATCATCTACAGCGATGTTGTAAATGTTTTGTGCTTGGCTGTTAAGGGTACAAAAAAAGCCTAGTAAAAGTAGGAGGAGAATAGGGTATGGTGATGGTGATTTTTTCATTGGGTGGAATTGTTTTGTGAGTGGTTTTAAGTGGTTACACGAAGTTTTTTTTTGCTTCGTTGCCTCCTGTTTTTAGTGATCCCACGGAGTTATACGGAGTTTTTGCACGAAGTCGCACGGAGTTTTTTTTGCTTCGCTGCTTCCTTTTCTTAGTGCCGTTGGATATTTAAAGTGGGGAGTTATTTAGTTTTTTTCAGCAAATTCAGTTTAGAACATAAATCATTGTTAATGAGCCATTTGAATCTACCATTCAAAGTATTACTTGACAGATCGAGCAATTACGACCTGTTAATTCTTACTAGACAAATTGAGGCGGATTGCTAGCTATTTCAAAACTATTCAGTAATCGTAATCGCTGGTGTTTCCAGCACATTGCTTTCGTTCCCAGCCCTATCTACTAGGTAAATTTGATAGGTGATTTGTTCGCTTGTACCATTGCCTAAAATAAAAGTATTTTTAAGTTCGATGCTTACGGTTCCTGTTATAGGCACATTGCTGCCTACGGGCGATAAGGGCGGCAAATGATAAGCATCGGCATTGCTTAGGCGGCTGTCTTTTACAAACACGGCAACCTCGTCGGGGTCGAGAAATCCTAGGTCGCCATCACCATCCTCGTACTGTAAAGTAATCTTTATTTTTTCTTGAAATTGCTGCACTTCTATAGGCTGAATATCGACTAGTTCGATGTAGGGAATAACATTTAAAGAAGATGGCAATTCGTTGGCTTCGTCTTTTTTGCTACAAGAAAATAGTAGACAAATTGCTAGTAGCAGCATACTCGTAAAATGGATTTGTTTAGGCATAGCTTTTTAATTATTGGGCGCACCGTTGTTTATCCAATTTTGGATATTTTCTAGGTAAGCATTCTTGTTCTCCTCCCAGTCAGATTCATTACTAGCTAAAGGCATAATGCCCGAACTGTTGGGCAAAAATTCGGTTAGCCGATAGTACAACATAGATTGCGCTACATTACTAGGCACAACTCGTATGGTACGAGTAGAATCGGTATTGATGGCTGGGTGATTGACCATCGTATTATAGCTGCTTTGTATGGTTCTAAAATCGGGTTCAAAAGTACCATCGTGGCAGCCCGAATTGGCGCAAGTTGGCACTAGAATATTTTGGTGAATGCCTGCTAGAGAATTAGGGTCGAGTTCGGGTAGTGCGGTTACATTGTTGCTGGTATCTGTGGGTGCTTGTTGTGTGGGATCGTTAAATGGGTTGTCGCTCGTAGTACTTGTATTATCTGGATTATTGTTATCGTCTTTTTTGCAGGCGATTGCTAGACATAGTATTAACGTTAGGCTGATGAGTAGTCGAATAGTCAATTGCATTTTTTGTTTTATTTCATTAATAATGAGTCACTTACAATAATTACACAAAGTATTACTTAGTGGTCTGTCAAGTCAATTATGTTAGTTGTTTTGGCGATTTTTGCTCCCTAGCGGCGTTGCAAATACTCGCCGTAGCTTAGGCTAGGCCTGCGTTTTGCGCCTTGCTAAGAAACAAAACTCACTCAAAAGCAACTTAACACTATTAACTTGACAAACCACTTAGTGATGGAAACAAAATAAAATGGGTCATTATTGTTTATTCTTTTGCCCAGCACTGTGTTGCAAAAGCCTTGCGTAGCGCTGCTATGCTGCGTTTTTGCGGCCTTGTTCTGAACAAAACAATCGCACATAACGGCCCATTTTATTTCGCATCCATCACTTACACTAAATCAAATCTAATAAGGATTGACTATTGTAGAGCAATCCTTGGCTTGCCACTTGGTTTTTGATGCCCAAAATTTCGGCAACAGTTAGCATACATTGTGCGGTATCTCCTAGGGGGCTGCCTTCGTTTCCTAGTGTTAACCCTGCTGGAATGCCAGGGCCGAGCATTAAGGAAAAATTGCGTAAAGCGTTTTCATCAGAGTGGTCGTAAGCGTACCAATCGTTAAAATCTTTGATGTTATTGGGTTCGGCATTTCTACCGTGTTCGGGGGCAATTATTAGGGCGGTATTTCCTCCCATTACGGGGTCGTTTTGAATAAAATTCCAGAGGTATCCTGCGGCATAATCGGCACGGTGTAAGGCACGTAGGTATCCAGTAAAATTACTATGACAACCATCTACATTGCTCATATTTATTACCGTTACGGTAGGCTTAAATTCTCGCATTACTGCACAAGCATAAGCAACAGTTGTTACATCATTATTGCGTGCTTGCCCTGGTATGGCGTTGATGATATTATCAGCTTCTCCTTCGTGGAAAACACGGCGCATAAATTCTTTTATTTGATAGGTTTCTTCGGGCGTATTTCCTAGGGAGGGCAATGCGCCTCCTGTAGTTAGGAAGCTGTTATCTAGGAAATTTTTCATCAAATACACTAAGTCCAATTCTTCTTCCGGATGATAACTTTTGGCATTGGATAAAAACGCCACACCCTTTTCGCCAAAGGTAGTGGTTGCTGCAAAAAAATTGGCTCCATAAGCAGCTCCATAATCGGTATGAACGCTGTAATTGAGTAATGGCGTAGAGTTGCCAATCCCATTTCCTATAAACCAAGTTTTAGTGGCGGGCACGCCCAAATGTTTGCGTACGTATTCAAAAATGGTAGGCGCTAACGGCTTTTGTCGCAGCCCTTGTGTAGCAGCATAATTGCCACTTACCAAAGCACTCAATCCTAAATAATGCCCTGCGGTACGACAAGTCATTTCTTTAAACAAAACGCCTTTTTCTTGCAAGGGCTGACTTAATACGGGTGGCAACGGAAGACTTCCTGGTGTACCTCCCCCATCTACAGGATCCATGCCGTACACAATCTTTTTATCGGGAGCAATGCCTGTCAACATATTGGGCATAATATTGCCTTCTACATCTTCAATATTGGGGTCGTTGGTATAAGCAAACTGGCTGTCGTGTAAATAGCGTTGCCCTATAGATTCTTGATGTCGAACGCCGCCAGCAAATAATACAAATACCACATGGTCGGCCAAGCCGCTGCCTGTTTGGGCAAAAAGTCTGCCTGAAGGTAGAATGTAAGGGGCGGCTATTGTTGCTGCGGTTGTTAAGCCTGCTGTTTTTAGAAATTGTCGTCGTTTCATTGTTTTTTGTTTAGTAAGACCGCTTCGCTGTCAGCGGTCAGATCGTTCGCTGCGCTTACTGTCAGAACGCTGCGCTGTCAGTTTTCCTGCTGGCGTTTTTTTAGTGGTCAGTAGTCAGATCGTGCGCTGCGCTTACTGTTAGGACGCTGCGCTGTCAGTTTTTTAATGACATATTTTGGGTGGTTTGTTTTATATGTTATGCTTTACTAAAAGCTTTTTTTTGTTGAATCAAGCTACTCGCTTTAAACAAAACCCATTAGTATATAGCAAGAGTAAGCAATCTAAGTGGAATCACTAAAAAAACGTCAGCATATAAAAACTGACAGCGCAGCGGTCTGACTGCTGACAGAGAGCGAAGCGAACGTTCTGACTGCTCATTAATAAAACTGATATTCATTACTAATTGCAAAAGCGTAATAAACCAGTTCAGGACTTAAATCGGTTCGGGCTTCTATAAAATTTGCGAAAAATTCTTTTTCTATTTCTGTGGGATAGCGCAGTAGAAAACGGCGGTAAGTATCTTCTACAAAAGTGGGAATATCGGCACGCATTTCTTCGTTGGTTGGAAGTTGTACGCCTTCCTTATTCATAAAATTACTAACAATTAACTCTTGTGCTAAAGTTTTATCGCCGATAGATTGAGACACGACAGAAATCTCGTAAATATCGTTGGCAGATAAGGGCGTTTGAAACAGATTTACGTGTAAAATGGCGGCGTATTGTTCGGGAGTTTTGAGTTT
>JAHDBT010000013.1:0-27571 GCA_020630215.1 Bacteroidota bacterium | reverse complement strand
CCATAATAAATAGTTGTAGTTTTTGAAAATCTTTATCCACTATAAAATCTTGTAAAAGGAAACTGGTTTCTTGGCTAGTAGGTTTGCGAATAAGTAGGGTTTGGTAGGTCCAAATAATTATGCCTTCGTAAAACTCGTGGGAGTTGGTAATGATATTGATGTAGGCATTTTTATCACTTCCTGCAATACCAAACATGGTTCCTGTTTCTTGTTCGCCCACCATACTGTAAGCGTTTTCAAATTCGTATTGGGTGGGAAAACGGAAAAACAGGTTATCGAAGCTAGCATTAATAAAATTAAAGGCATTCATATTTATTTGGTCGTACACGGCATTGTCAATCATGCGGGTAAACAGTTGCTGAATATTGATGATGCCTTGTTGATAGTCGGTTTCGGCGGTGATGAGTAAATTAAGTTTGCTTACTTGTTCTAATAACCGATTGTATTCTTCTGTACCCTCTTCACCTCCTGCCGCTAAATTAACGATAGCAGATTCTATTGGTCCTAGTATACTATTAATTTCAGCAATAGATGCGCCCTCAATTAAATGTGCTTTGGCGAGTTCGTACACCCAATGGTAATAGGCTTGTTGGTAAGAACCATCTCCTGCTACAAAAGTAGTGTCGGTTTGGAGTTTGGTAATGAGCGTTGTTCTGGCAGTTGGGGATAAGTCTGCTACACGTAAAGCTTCGACTTCGGCTTGCATTTCTATATCGCTAGGTTCTCTAGCAATTAAATCAATAAATAGGCGATTAACATAGTTTTCGATGAGTACCGTTGGCACTTCGTCGTAGTAGGGAGCATTGTTATTGGAGATAGTGTTAACGGTTTCGCTTTGCTTGGTGCAGGCACTAGCGAATAAAATCATTAAGCATATCCATGTCAATAAATAGTTTGCGTTTAAAGCCTTCATCCTTTACCTATTTGTTTAATTCCTTTTCAAAGATAGTTATTTTTCTACTATTCTTAGGAAATTTCAGTTCCCCATCTCTTTAAAAGCGATGGGTTTTATCTTATAGAAAAGGAAAAACGGGAAGGTAATCAATTAGTTCGTTTTTTAACTATTGAAAAATTGAGTACCCCATGAACTGTCCCAAACTATCGCTCCAATAACAAAATATTTCCCTTATTAAATGGAGGAAGGGTTATTCCAAATTGCGTATAAACAAGCTCAGGAATGCCTAAGTCTGCTACAAAAATTTGGCTTGTTGGCAGCAGTTGATAGAGTATTTTTTTAGGGGCGGCTAGGGTTAAAACTTTATCGGCTTTAAAATAAGGTAGCGTATTATCTCCTAAAAAACCACTCGGTATGTCGAGTGCTATTTTTAGTGCGGCGCTGTTGTTTGCTGTTTGAATAATGGTCAACAGTTTTTTGGAAAGTGGTAGGCGTTGCGAAAAACCAAGGTAGGCATCTATCCACACATCGGGCTTAGGAAGGTAGGTGGTTTTTGCGCCAAATTTTAAGGCTCTTTTTAATTGTGTGCTAGGAAGGGGTTTGGTAATATTAGTAAATACATCTAGGTGTACGGTAAATCCCCAAGCAGCTAATCTGCGAGCAGCTACTAATCCGCCGCCGCCATTGTTTCCGTTTCCTACGCCTATTAAAATGTTTTTTGTTTTATCTCCGTTTATACTTGCGGTAATTAAATTGGCGAGTTGCAAGCCTGCATTTTCCATCATTAACTCAATGGGTAATTCGTAATTGTTTACGGCAAAGTAATCCATTTCCCTAAATTGATTTAATTCGAGGGCTTGGGATTTTGGGTATTGTAGGCTGGGGTATTTTTTATTCATTTTATGGGGTTTGGTTCTTGTTGTTTACTGGAACAGCCACGCTATTAAAAAAATAATTTAAGCAAAAGTATCTTCCGAATAATTATCTAAAGCTTCCTCCCAAGAATAGGGTTTGTAAATAAGGGCATAACCATTTGTTTCTATTTCCAGTTTTTCTGCTAGTATTTTTCTAGTGCCTTTCCGTCCACCAAAATCGCCTAAAAACCATTTAAATAAAGTGGAAATGTGAATTTCTTTTTTATCGTTTAATACCGCTGTTTCGGTTTCTAAAAAAGATAAGGTAGCTAATTCTAATTGTTGCTCTATTTTATCGCTAGAATAAAAGGCAATGGGTGGACAACTTTCTGCACCACAATTTAAAGCAAAATGAATGCGGTAATCTATTTGGGATACGGCTAGTTGTTTAATTAAATTGGGGGCAAATGGATTGGGTAAATAACCCAACGAAAATTTATAACGATACCGCCTTAATATTCCATGTTCTATATCATCTAAACTAAATTTTTCGCCTGCAATAACAATTATTTTTTTAGTGTATATCTCCGATTTATTCACCTTCCAAGTTTTGCGTAAAATTTGAAAATAGGCATTGTAACAGTTTATCCAAAATGCTTTTTTTAATGCATCGGTTTTTAAATCGGCTTGTAATTGTTGTAGATTTAATTGTTCTAATTCGGCAATTAATTTATTAGGCGATTGTTGCATTTTTACAGCTAGTAATAATTGCTCCGAAATTTTATTGCTGTTAGTGCTTGTCATTTGTGAGGGCTTATTTTTTTAGGATGATAAAGGTGTGTTTTTCGCATTAAATATTAAAAACAACATGGCAAAATAATTAGTATGCAAGCCAGAGGCCTGAAGCCCGTTACGCTCCAGCCGGGAGGCTGGACCGGGCATTTTTTTTTCTATGAAAAAAGGAATGCAGCCTCAATCCTTTCGCTTGTTTCCTTTGGATTTCAAGTCTTTGGCTTGCAAAAATGATAAATTAATTATATTCCAAATGCTAATTATTTCAAAAAATCTCTAATTCCATAACTTGCTAAAACGCCTTCGCCTGTAGCGGAAGCCACTTGTGCAATCGCTCCTTCTCTGCAATCGCCTGCGGCAAAAATGCCTGGTATATTGGTTTGCCCCATGCCTGTTGTTTGTATAAAACCTCTTTTATTTAATTGTATTAAATCTTTAAAAGAGCTTGTGTTTGGAATGAGTCCGATAAAAATAAATGCACCATCGGCGTGTAACTCACTGACCTCGTTTGTTACTCGGTCTTTTACTTGCAATCCTTTAAAATTACCTTGTTCGTCTTTCACAAAAGCCACACTATCTTTGCTTTTATAGGTTTCGATATTTTTAATGTCTGGTAATTTTTCTAAGTAGGTATCCGAAGCGGTAAATTCCTCATCACGAGTAATGATGCTTACTTTTTTGCAGAATCCTGCTAGAAAAATGCCTTCCTCCAATGCACTGTTGCCACCACCAATTACTAAGATTTCTCTATCTCTATAAAATGCGCCATCACAAGTTGCACAAAAATGTACGCCTGCACCAATTAGGTCTTCTTCGTTAGAGATGTTTAAACGGCGGTAGGTTGAGCCTACTGCTAGGACTACGCTTTTGGCAAAATAATCGCCCATGTTTGTGTGTAGGGTAAATTGCTGTTGTCCTATTTTTTGAATTTCTTTTACCACTACACCTGTTTCTATTTTTGCGCCATAAGTTGTTGCTTGCTCTTCCATTTTTTGCATTAACTTAGGGCCAGAAATATTGGTAAAACCTGGATAGTTTTCTATTTTTTCGGTGAGGGCTGCATTGCCGCCAATATTTTTTTGTTCTAAAATCAAGGTATTAAATCTATCTCTTTGTGCGTAAATAGCGGTTGTTAATCCTGCTGCACCACCGCCAATAATTACCGTATCAAAAATTTCTTTACTGCTTGTATCGCCAATTTTCAAAATCGTTTTTAATGCGGCATTATCTGGATTTGTATGTGGCACATCATCTACAATTACAGTCGGAATAATTCTTTTTCCTTTGTTAATTCTTTCTACGGTTGCGGTTGCCCAATCGTGTTTATCCACATCAATAAATTGGAAATTAATTTCTTGGTTTTGCAAATAGGTTTTTGCTCTTCTGCAATCGGGACACCAATCTGCACCGTACATTATTACTCGCCCTACTTTATTAATTCCTAGTGCGGCCGCCAATGCTGCGTTATCTGGATTGGTGTATGATTTGCCATTAATAATTAAGGTCGGAATAATTCTTTTTCCCTTGTTTATTGTTTCTACTAATTTAGTGGCATCGCTGTTTAAATCAACATCTACAAAATTAAATTCGATGTTGTTTTCTTTTAAATATTTTTTCGCTCTTTGACAATCTGGGCACCAATCGGCACCGTAAAAAATAATTTCGTTCATGATTTTTTTTGATTTTAATATTTTTTTTTTAGTAAGCCCACGAAGTTGCACGGGTTTTTTCACGGAGTCGCACGAAGTTTTTTTGGCTTCGCCGTTTTCCTTTAAATACTTTCTACCTGCTACAAAAATACCTTCTACAAAAAACTAAATCGCTTTAGAAGAAACCACTTTGTACTTTGTTTTACAGGTAGGGCAAACTTGTAAATCGCCTTCTCGTTTTAAGCGGATGCCTGTTATATTGGTTTCGATAAATTGTTGTACAAATGCTTTTTGGTGCTGTTTATCGTGACTGATGTTTGCTTTGGTTTGATCCTTATAGTAGGTTTCGATTTTACCGTCGTACTCTTGTATTCCCCAACAGTTTGGGCAAGCACCTGCGGCTATTATTTCTTCGTCGGTAAATAGTTTTTCTTCGTCTTTTTTACCGAATAACTTTTTTAGGAAACTCATAATTAATATTTTTTGGAAATGGAAATGGAAATTTAATTGGTTTTAGTACGCTGCAAATATCTAACATTAAATTGGATTTGTTTGTCTGTTTGCGTACAATAAAAAAGGGATGCATTCTATCTACTTCCTGCGAAATAAATAGGATGCATCCCTGCCACTATAAAGATATTGTTTTTTAGAACTGATAACATTTCCCACTCCCTGCATTCTTCATTCGTTTATCGGCATTCCATTTTTTGCTTTTACCGCTAAAGGCTAAGTGAACAGGATTTACTTTTAGTGCTACATACACATCCGTACCTGTAAGCTCGTTTTGTGGGCGTATCCAAGTTAGTAGATTATCGCTGCCAATGGTAATTGGTCCTAGGCGCAAGGCACTGCCTAGTCTAAAATCGGTATCGTTGTAAAGCACTAGGGGGAGTGAAAAGGCTAAAAACCGGCTTTCAAAACGAGGTGTAACCGCTATAATATTGGCTCGTTCAATACCGGGTTGAATGGTTCTAATTCTTCTAGTAACTAAGGCGTTTAAATAGAGGTGTTTGTTGGCAGCAAAATCGGCTTGTGCACTAATTGCCCCTGGTAGCCATAAACTAAATCGTTTGTTGCTACGAGATGCCGTTTCGTCGTTTAATGCTTGTTGGCTGATGGTGGTAAATAAACCCAATTCGTCTGTTACGTCGTTGTATCCCTCGGTATAAATGTTTACTATTTCTGCGGTGTTTACCTCGTGTACTTGTGCTTCGTTATTGCCCCAAACCTTACCAAAATCTAATAGCGAGCAACCAAATTTAAATTGGTAATCGCTGTAGTTTTTATCTTCTGTTCCTCCGACTAAATAAGTCGTACCTAAATCAATGGCAAGTCCTTTTCCAGTACTGGCAAAGGGGTTGTTGGCTACAGCAGCATTGGAAATGCCATAGCTATAACTGCCCCCATTTAATGCGAGCGAATCGTTGGGTAATTTGGTTAATTCTACTTCCTCGTGGCTTTTAAAAAAGAAAGCGTTGTAAGCGTGTAAGTATTTTACATTTCCGCCTGCGGATATGCGGTGATTGTTGCCTTCCATTATTTCGGTGGCATAGTTTAAGCCTAATTCTGCCCAAGCCATTCCTGCAAACTTAAAGGGAGCGGCTTTAAAACTTTCGTTCAATAATTGGCGGTCAAATTCGTAATAGCCTAGGGAGGCTGGAATCCGGTTGGCACTAATGGCGGTACGGAAATTGGTAAATAATCCAAAAGAATGTTTGCCTACATTAAGTCGTACCGAAGGTCCCATTACAAAAGCGTTAAGGTGTATGGATTTGCGCTTGTTATCGTCAAAAAAATCGAAGAGTATAGGATTTGTACTAATCGTTGCATCATCACCTGCTTCCTCATTTACCCATTCTATTAAGCTGGCATTTTTTAGGGCATTGGGCACAGCAGTATTAGTAAGATAGCCATAATTATTTTCAAAAAATGCACCTGCAGCTACTAGGTTTACATCCCATTTTAAAGGAGCGTATACATTGCTGGATGGGTTAAGTAATGTGCCATTAATGCCTGCATATTTTCCTGTTTTTAATCCTAGGGCTTCTTGTGCTTGCGTGTAGTTTGTGCAAAGGAGTCCAATTACCATTAAAGCAATAAACATCCATCCTATCTGAAATGATTTCATACTTTGTGCATTTTGCTTTCCCGTTTGCCTTTCACATTAAAATAATGATTAATTAACGTTTTCTAAAAAGCCTAGAAATAGTATATCGGGTTTAAGGCTGTATGGTGTTAACCGCTTAATAGAAAGGTGTTTTTCCTAGTAAGATATACTATTTCTTTTACCAAATAGGGAAAGGGAGTTGAATAATAAGGGGTGAATTGCTTCACCAAAAAGTATGGATTTATTCGATAGCTTAATTTTTAGTTTTAAAAAAATAGGGAATAGGAATGAAATATGAAGGTATAGTTGGGTAGGTTTTAAACTGCGGTATGCTTATTAATACGATTGTGTAGAATAAACGTTACGTTGTAGGGTGTTATTTTAAATGCATTTGAGTATATGTAGGATTTCGAATTATTACACATGAAAAAGCTCACTGAATAATTCCTTATTGGTTCCTGCAAAATTATTTATCAGTTCAATTTGAACTTCTGGAAAATTGCTAAATACCTTCATCCATAATGACCAAAAACCTTGATTTACCACAATAGTAATAATTAGTGGTTTCATCGCTTCTCTAATATGCTCTTGAGCATTATTATATAAACTCATATAATAATTTGCGTCTGCCCATGCTTGTATTCTATGTTCAAATCTTCTATCGGAAGCTTCTTGCCAAGCTACAGTTCCTTGCCTAGGAGGGTGTTTTTGCAATCCTACAAGATTAAGCATGTTTTGGATGCTTGTTCTTAAATTTAGATCTACAATATTATCGGGGATATTAACGATACCTGTTTCATTATAATCAAAATAGCTGAAAGTACTATGCGTATCAGGCCATACATAATCACTCAATACTATTGTTTTATTTCCTTTTGTAGAATTACAATTTGTGCATCCTAAAAGGAAGTTACTCTATTCTAATAAAAGATCGGGATTCGTATCTTTTGGTTGTACATGTTCTACTGCTAAGTTTGCTTCTATCTTTCGTTCACAGTAAGAGCAGTATTCTCCAATTCTGTCTATTAAATATCTTCTAGCACGTGCGTATTTAGTAAAGATAATTTCCACTCCATTTTCATCTGTAGGATTAGCTCCTTTTACAATTGGTCTCATTGGTTTCCTAATTTAGCTAGTCGTTCAAGTTTTAATTTGGCTTTAAATACAGGGTCCGATGTAGTTTCAATTAGTTTATCAAGTTTTTCAATATCTGATTCATTGACTACCCCCTCTTTTAAAATGTTCAAATAATCAAATGCAGCTTTTTCTTTTTCATTAAATAATATACTATTTTTACTTTCAACACCCATAAAAATTGCATTTTGCTCAATAGACATGCTATCGGGATGTTGGTCTGTTAATTTGCCATCTAAGTTTATTATTTCGTGTGATTTTAAAGACTGTACAATAAAAGGAGAATGCGTTGTAACGATAAACTGTATTTTAGGAAATGCCGACTTTAAATTGGCAACTATGCGCTGTTGCCAAGTAGGGTGTAAATGAATATCTAATTCATCAATAAGTACTATACCTGCTGTTTCTCGAACTACCTCAATACCTAAGTGCGGATTTAATTTAATGGCTCTATAGGCAATATCTGATACCAAACTAACCATACTTCTGTATCCATCACTTAAATTAGAAAGGGGAAGCCAAGTGCCGTCAGATAATTTTCCAACCATATCATCTAATCCCCAATGAAATTTCACATCATACCATTCTTTAATTACCAGTTTTAACATTTCAATATATGAATTATATAATGTTCTATCTTTATCAAACTTTAAGGCAGCATCTTCAAAGGTTTTAAACCACGATAAAAAATTTTGCTTAATTGACTTTGGATCCAAGCAAGCATGATACCCCTCAAATCGAGAACCAATTTTTTCATAGGCTATTTCCTCTTGTATCTCACTGGCTAATCTAGCTGTAGAATAATATACCATTAAAGGAAGATTGATATTTTTTTCAATTTGCTCCGAAAAAAGAACACCTAAATCAGTTAAATCTTTAGCATCTCCGTACGAAAGACGTTTTGAAGTTCTTGGTTGCGTTCTTCGCCAATTTATTATTCTTTCTTCATAAATAAATTCTCCCGATAATTCTACATCTGTATACTCTATATTCTCAGGAGACATCATTATTTTTCTAATCTCTTCCTTTAATAAGGTTCTAGTTTTTCGGCCATTAATTCCAAATGAAGCTCGCGTTTTCATTAAAATCGTTCCCATTGAAACAGAAAGGGCATCAAGAATAGACGATTTCCCACTTGCATTATCTCCAATTAAAACAGTAAAACTAGGATCAAATTGCAATGCCTTGCTTTCAATTCCTTTAAAATTCTTAATATTTATACGCTTAACTCTCATTAAAATATCATTTAAAAAATAAACATAATTTATATTTCTGCTGCAGAAAACATATTATTACCTACAAAGATGCTTTACATAACTGCCAACCTACAATATTTACTTGCTTGGCTTGTACTAAAGTTTTTTTCATACACATTAAAAAAACACTTACTTCAGCACTAAACTACTCGTGACTCAAAACCTAAGTTCTTGATGACCCAAGTCTGGTCTTTTTCCTGCTAAGGCCTTATTACTCGGTCATATAGCTACGGCTATGCTCCCTCGCAATGCCTTGTAGCAGAAAAAAAATACGGCGACTTAATCATCAGAAACTTAGGTGCGGAATTACTAGGGTAATATAGGTATTTTTCCTTATTTTTCCAACAAAAAAAAACAGTATCAAGCCTCAATATGCTTTTTTTTTCTTTTTTTTAAAGCTCCTAAGTCATTAATTATCAGCACTTTAATACTAGTAAAAAACAACAACTCCTATCTTTCTTAAAAAAAAAGTAGGGTAAAAGCTATCTTATACGGTATAGTAGTGTAGATTGCTTAAAGCATCTTTAATTAATAACGAATTAAATTCATTTACAAAAAATCAAAACAATATTAACCATGAAAAAATTCATTTTAAGCCTAGCAATTATTGCCATGAGTACCGCAATTTTCACCTCTTGCGAAAAAGGCGACTTAGGAAACGACGACTATAAAACGGGAATAGGATTTGAAGCTGCGGCTGTAGAAGGAATGGTACATGTAAGCTCCTCTAATTACGAGCGTGTAGTTGCCGAAACATTAGTACAGCCAGCAGCGCACAATTCCTATACCGCAGGAAAAATTGAGTATGTAGAGAATGGCGTAGTAACCACAAGTGTTATTTTTAATGATGCCGCAGGCGAAAAAGCAATTATAAAAACGGACAATGGCGATAAGGAACTGTACCTTAAAGACGGCAAAGGTGATTGGGATAAAGATGGTGAATGTGATGATAAAGAAGATTGGAGCGATAAGGATAAAGAAGATTGGAAAGACAAAGGTGATTGGGAGTACGAAAAAGTAGTGGTAGAACCATTAGTAAAAGCAGACGATTGTGATTATATTGTAGCTGGCACTATTGAGTTTTTTAAAGGCGACGAATGGGTAGCAACGATTGATTACGGTGATGGCACTTGTGATGATTTAGCTACTAAAACTACTGCCGACAGCGAAGAGGTTCATACTTTTAGTTTGGACGAATGGAAATAATTAAATATCCATAATTATAAATAAACGATTCCTTCAACTTTCATTTTTGAAGGAATCGTTTTCTAATAAAAAATAATATTCTTGACGCAAGCAACATTTAAAACTTGTTTCGATCAGTTTTTTGAACCGATTAGAAACTATGTGTATTACCGTTCTGGTAATGCTAGTTTAGCAACGGATATTGCCCAAGAAGTTTTTATGAAATTATGGGAAAAGCAAATTAATTTCTCTCCTAAAAAAACAAAAGCTTTATTGTATAAAATGGCTGGTGATTTATTTATTGACCACCTTAGAAAAAATAAAGTAGCGAGTAATTATGTGAGTCATTTAAAATTAAATTTAAATAATACGCCTCAAACGCCTGAACAAACTTTGCGCTATAAAGAATTAAAAAATAATTACGAAATAGCTCTCGCTAAATTACCCGAAAAACAACGCACCGTTTTTTTAATGAGCCGCATCGAATCCCTCACTTATAAAGAAATAGCGCAACGACTAAACCTCAGTGTAAAAGCCATTGAAAAACGAATGCATTTGGCAATTAATCAATTAAAAGAACAATTGCAATATCATGAAAAATAATAATCCTCCTACTAATCCCGAAGAAATAAACTTTTTTAAACAGGTAGATTTACCTTTTGAGAAAAGCAAGGACGAGGTATGGGATTTATTAGCTAAAAAAATACAAACCCCTCCCCATAAGATAGAAAAGGTCATTTCGATGGCATGGTATAAGGTGGCTGCAGCGGCCATCTTATTCCTCTTTTTAGGTGCGGGTATTTTTGCTCGTTTTTATACTACAACTATTGCTACCAATAATGCCGAACAATTAACCCATCAATTACCCGACGGTTCTAGTATTCAATTAAATGCAGCCTCAAGTATTTCCTATCCTCCTTATTGGTGGGCAATAAATAGAGTTGTTAATTTTGAAGGAGAAGCTTTTTTTAAAGTAGCAAAAGGTAGTAACTTCACGGTACATTCGAGCAAGGGCACGACACAAGTTTTAGGAACTAGCTTTAACATTTCTACTAGAAACAACCGTTACCAAGTATTTTGCGTTACAGGTAAAGTACGGGTAAGCAATAATACTACACAAGAAGCAGTTTTGCTAAATCCTAATATGTATGCTGCTATTAACGAACAAGCAGCAATTGCAATAAACCCTACAAAACCTGCCGAGGAAAGCTTGGCTTGGACAAAACATCAATTTAATTTTGTAGCACAACCTTTAACAGAAGTATTAAAAGAAATAGAACGGCAATACGACATTAACATTGATTTAGCGGTAAAAGATGCCCATAGTTTATTATATACCGCTTATTTTGATAAACCAACAAATCCATCTCAAACACTAAATTTGGTTTGTCAAAGTTTTAATTTTAAATTAGTAGAACAAAATATTAGTACCTTTAGAATAGTGCAAAAATAAATCAACAAATTTCCATTTTTGGTAGTAAGTACCTTGTATTTATTACATGACATTTGTATGTAAAAAATTATTTTCCCTTTGCATGAAGTCTTTAGTTGTCTCCTTTATTCAAGGCCTTTTAGTCGCCTTTAGAAACGAAGAATAAATAATTTGTTTTACCTACTCCTCATTACCTACTCAAAAAGGAAATCAAAGTTGATTAAAAAAATAGTGTGCTATTCTAATTTTTGTTTAACCTAAAAATTGAATACTTTGAGAACCTTAAAAAACTTTCCGTTGTGTGCCATTATTCTTGGCTTTTTATTATTTACTTTTACCCATTCCTTATCAGCACAAAATTCTTCCAAAAAAATTAAAATTCGAGTTCAAGAAAAAGCCTTGAGTGTAGTACTCAAAAATTTAAACGAAGCATATGACATTTCCTTTTCTTACAACGAAGCAGTACTACAAAACTGCGAAGTTAGTTTACGTGCAACATTTAAAAAACCCGAAAAAGCAATTCAACATTTATTAAAAAAAGCCCGTTGCAAACTATCCTATAAAATGGTAGATGGCGTATTTATTATTTATGAAAAAGCACCACTTAGCAATCCTGTGATTGATAATACTAATACCTCGGGGCAATTTAAGGGGCAAGTACTTGACCGAGTTAGTGGCGAAACATTGCCCTTTGCCGCTATACAAATTAATGATAGAGGATTAACTACCGACCAAAATGGCCGTTTTGTTTTTATACCAAAAGATAGCAGTAAGTTAAACATAAAAATTTCGCATTTGGGTTATTATACTTTAGATACTATTTGCACGCTTAATAAGTATCATTATTTACAATTAAGTCCCAAAGTAATTGGCTTAAAAACTTTTGAAATTAATGCCGAACAATTACTACTCGACAATCAATTAATTCAATTAAATGCTGGATTAAATAAATTAAATCACCAAGTAGCTACTTTTTTGCCTGGTAATAGCGATAATTCTTTATTTAATTTATTGCGTTTGCAACCAGGTGTTTTAGCAACTGGCGAAGAAAATAAAGATTATATTGTTTGGGGTTCTTATAGTGGGCAAACAGAAGTTGTTTTTGATGGTATTACCCTTTTTAATACCAATAGTTTTTATGACGATTTAGGCACTGTTAATCCATTAGTAATTAAAGATATTGAAGTACACAAAGGAGGCTACAATGTAGATATTGGCGATAGGGTTGGTGGCTTTGTAAATATTACCAGTAAAGATGGAGATAAGGAAAACAACTTTTTTAAAATAAATGCTAATAACCAAACCATCAACGGGATGGGTAATTTGGCGACTGCCAAAAATGGCGTTGTTCAAATGAGTATGCGAACGACTCATTACAATTTGCTTTCTTGGGAAAAATTTCAAAAAAAAAGAAACCTAGAAAGTAGTGCTCGACTCACTGATACCTACTTAAAGTACAGTAAAACTACTAGAAAAGGAGATAATTATTCTGTTAGCTTATTAGTCAACTTAACTGCCCATAACGAACTAGTAGAAAATAAAAACGACAATACAGATTATGATTTGGGCTTAAGCCAAATTGCTATGCAAAACGGTGCTAGTTTTTTTTATGGAAAAAAATGGCATAAAGGCGGCTTTTCTAATTTCCAATTAAGCTATTCTAACTTGTATAAAAACTCCAACAACAACAGTCTACGAGATTACAATGGGGATGGAAATAGTGTTTGGTACGATTATTATGGTTATGATGATGCTGCAATTAAAACAAATATAAGTGAATTTGCTGCTAAATTAGACCATTACTTCCCTACTACTACAATTCATCGTTTGCAAGCAGGAATAAGTGCGATATACAATCAAGTTAATTTTATAAATATTAACAGCAATAAGAATTTCAAAAACAAACAAAAGGAAGTTAACCGACTAAACATTTACATTAAAGACAACATTAATTTATATAATTTCCTTACCATAGAGCCTGGTGTCAAGCTAAGTATTCCATCTAACACCACTAAACCTTATGTTCAACCTAGGGTTAATGCGGTAATTAATGCACATAAAAATTTTAAATTAAATGCTGCCTATGGATGGTATAGTCAATTAATTGTCCAAAATATATATTTAGATAGTCAAGAAAACAGCATTCCTTTTTGGGACATTACAGATGATGAAGACTTACCCGTTTTACACGGTCAACATTACTTAGCAGGTTTTGTATTTCAAAAAAAGAATTTTTTATTTAAAACAGAAGCCTATCACAAAACCATTCATAATCTTACTCGCTATAAAATAAATAGCTCCAGTTATTATTCTTTTGTAGGAGATGCTCGAACTTCTGGGCTAGATTTTTATGCAGAACAAAGTATTGGTAAACAAAAATTTTGGTTGGCTTATACCCTCAGTAAAACCGAAGAAAGATTTGACTATTTAGACTCTTTTGGTGAAAGTTATTCTCCTGCACCACACGATCAGTTACACGAAATAAAAGGAGCCGCTTTATTTAACTTCAACCCTTATTATTTTTCTATCAATTATGTACACGGTTCGGGTATTCCTAATACAAGCTTGGGCGATTTTGTGAAAATAAAAAAAACTATTCCTTATAGCCGTTTAGATATTGCCTTTTTATATCAATTTAAAATTAAAAAAACGGCACTAGAATCAGGCGCATCTATTACCAATTTATTAAACCATTATAATGTCCGCTACAATAACTTTTCTATAACCAAAGATTCCAAAGTTGTTTATGCACAAGCAAGCCCATTTACTCCTACAATTTTTATGAATGTAACATTTTAGGAAAATTGTTGTTGCTGATTTTTTTTTCTGGCTGGCAAAAATATACTAGTGGCTTAAAGTATAAGCTCTAGTATATTTTTGTTGGTTAAATTTTAATGTTATTGCTACTTATTCCGCAGCCGCACCAATAAAAATGGAGCTGACTTGATGATTTTTTATTCCAAATATTACTCCCCCATAAATAGAGCCTGCTACAATGGTTTCTTCGTCAGAAAAATCAGAGCTTATTTCTTTTTTATAGACGGTGTGTACGGCTCTGCTGCTACTGCCAATACCAATGCCTCTTTTTGTTTTTAGTTGACTAGGGGCAGTAATTGTTATCATATTTACCACTATACTTTTATCCATTTCTTCTACCATATCAAGTTCAATCCCTTGCTTTTTATAGGTTAGGGTGTGGTGATACGATGCATCTGCTCCCCACTCTACTGGTTTAGTTTTAGTGGTGGGTGTGCCTAGTAATTGGCTTAGTTTTGCAGCAGCAAGCCCGAGGTGTATGTCTCCTAGGCTTTCTTCTTGCATAAAAGCAAATTCATCAAACTCCTCCTCTCCTACGGTATTTTGTGGTATTGTTTTTTTAGTTGTAGTGTTTGTTGCTTTTTTTACGATTTCTTTTTTCTCTTTATTAGCAGTTTGTGTATTGCAGGCCATAAAGCAAATGGCTGTTAAAAGAAAAGTGCTTAGGAGTTGGAGTTGAACGATTTTTTGCATGAGCATTTAATTAGGGGATTATCTTAATATAACTATCAATGTGTTAAATAGACTTCAATATTATTCCTAAAGCTAAAATTTAGGGCCTGTTTATCGAGGTGGTTTACACTTTTTGCTACAAGCCAGGAGGCTTAGTGTCAAAACTTTGAATGTTTAAATAAACATATCAAATTTAGCAATAAAAAAAGGCTACCAACGCCCAAAACGCTGATAGCTTATTTTATCTATGTATTCAATTAAACAATTCTCTAAAACCGCAATCCGAGTTCAATTCCTCGTAAAAATGGTAAAAAGCTCATTTCCAATTGTTCTATTTCATAGTCTACTACTTCATCGGTAGTGCGTTTGTAGCGGGTATTTGCTTGGTGATAATTTGCGCCAACACCACAATCAAAAGAGAAGGTAAATCGGTTACCAATAAAAAATTCGGGGGTTAAAAATACCGTTGCGCCTATTTTAGTTTGGTTATTGGTAAGCACATCTAGCAATTTGTTAGTCTGTACTTTACGCATTCCTGAACCAAAATCTCGTAGTTCGCAAGTTTCCTGATAAAACAAGGTATACGTTTTAGATTTATAGGCGTTTGCCTCCACACCTGCTACCAGGCGCATATTGCCTCTTTTTAAAATATTGTGTCCGTAACCTATGTTTGCCCCTAAGCGGTAAGTAGGTTGCCGAGAGCCATTTTCAATGTATCCGTTGGTGTAAAAAATACTTCTGTAAGCAATAATACCGGGGCAATCTTCCCCAACAATGTTTTCCGATAAAATATGTCCATCCTTGTATTGTGCATCACCAGCTTGGTAGACTTTAAATCGGAACTCTCCATTTTTAACACGTCTTTTGTAATACAGTTTCCAACTTGTTTCGGTTAGGTTGTTGTTAGAAAGCACCACAAACATAGGCAGTAAATCTATCCCAAATTCGTTTTTATACACTTTTTCTTCTGCAGGTTGGTCTGCTTGTAAGTCCTTATTTTCTTGCGCCATTAATTGGGCATTAAAACTAGTAGTTAGTAGTGCCATTAAGCAAATAGCACCCATTTTTGTTCTGAAATTCCAGTTAGGTTTCATGAGTTAAATTTAAAAAACAATTAAAAAATACAATATGCTTTTAAATAATAGTTAATCCTTTTTAGGGCAGCTAAAGAGGTATAATAAACACCTGCATTTTGCCTTATAAAAGATTAGCTAAAAGCCATAAAAAACATATTGAAAAAATAAAATAAATGTAGTTTTTAAATTACTATACTCGGTAGGTTTTAAATAAAAAATGATGTTTTAACTAGAAAGACAAAAATATAACTCTTATAAAATATAAATTATTGCACTTAGTGAATAAAAAATCTTGTTATTTTAATTTGTAGTTCGTATTTTTCCTGCATGAAAAACAAACAAGCAAATATTGAGGAAAAAAAGCGTCGTTCTATTACTAGTCTGATGCTACTGCTGTGCACTATTATTTTTCTAGGGCTGCTAGGACATTCGCTTCTAGAGCCTCAGCTAGAGCAACTTAATTTAATAGACGATAAAACAAGTAAATCGGATGCATCTGATAAGCCATTATCGCCAAAAAAAATACATTTTCAAGAGCGTTTGGAAGGTAAAAAAAAGGATGTTGCCAATGCGATTGTAAATTTAACGGATGGCGGTTACTTATTGGTTGGCAATACCGAATCGTATGGCAATGGACAAAGTGATGCTTGGATTATAAAACTCGATAAGTATGGACAAATTGATTGGCGACGTACTTATGGCGGCGCACAAAAGGACGAAGCGAATGGGGTGATAATTACCAAAGACCAACATTTTTTAGTCGTTGGTACTACGCAATCGCAGGGCAATGGGAAAGAAGATATTTGGCTCTTAAAACTCAATAGTAAAGGGCGCAAGGTTTGGGAAAAAACTTATGGTACGAGTTTAATGGATGTAGGAAGTGCGGTTTGTCAAATGCCAAATGGTAATTATGCACTTACGGGGTTTTCGCAAATGGAAACGACTAAAAAAGCAAGTATGAGTGTTATTTGTGTTAACCCACAAGGAACCCTTATTTGGCAACAAACTTTTGGTGGCAACAATTGGGATGTAGGCATGGGTATTATTGCTAATAAACGCAATGAATTAACGATTGCTGGACATAGTAAATCGTTTAGTAATGGCAATAGCGATGGTTGGATAGTAAAATTAGATAAGGATGGGAAGGCATTGTGGAAAGAGAATTTTGGTGGCACAGAAGCAGATATTTTCACGGATATTAAAGCCTACAAAAATGGAAGTTACTTAGTGGTTGGTTCTACTCGTTCTAATAGTCAGGGCTGGGAAGATGTTTGGGTGATGAAACTAAATGCACAAGGCAAAAAACGCTGGGAAAAAAGAATTGGTGCTGCTAAAGCGGATGTTGCCAAAGCCGTTGTATTAGATAAAAAAGGAGATGGCTATATTACAGGTTATACCGCCTCGTATGGTGCAGGGGCAAAGGATTTATGGCTGCTAAAAATGGGCAGCATGGGCAAATTAAAATGGAAAAAAGAATACGGTAGTAAACGAGATGATACCGCCAATTGTATTGCGCTTACTGCCGATAATGGTATTGTTGCCGCTGGTTTTTCTAAAGGGATAAGTGAGGATGTTTGGGTGGTGAAAACGGATGCAGATGGGGAGTTTTGAGGGTTCCCATGAAGTCGCACGGAGCCCCCATATGCTTCGCCTAAAATAATTGCCAAAAACAAAATTCGCATAGGGTTCCCACGAAGTCCCACTGAGTTTTTTTTGGTTTCTCCGTCTCCTTTTGCTAGTACAATTGGATATTCAAAGCCTGTGGGTATCTAGTTTATTTTAGGGGAGTTTTATATGCTGGCGATTTTTGGTATTTGATTGCTGATTTTTTGTTCGGAGGGGTAGAGAAAATTCATGAATTTTCTCTACGGCTACTGGATTAAAATTTGATTCATCATCCTTATTTTTTCCTGCTAACGCTAGGAAGATTTTATTTTAAAATTTAAGAGCGAAGAGTTAGAATTTAAAATTTTGATATGCTAACGCTAGGGATTTTTGATAGGTGTGGTTTGATTTTTTTTTTAAGGAATAATTATTTTAAATAGGAAGCTTCATCATTACCTTTATACCTACATTGCCATCAGTAGCATTGGGTTCATTATCGGTTATGGCTAAATTAATGGGGTATTCATTTAATTTATTGAGTAAGTTAATGCGCTTTTCTATATTAATACTTCCTACAGAAGTATGATTTTTTCTTTCTATTTTATTAATTTCCTCCGATTTTTTTCTGCCAATGCCATTATCGGTAATTTGGCAAATTAAATAATTATTTTGGGTATTAAATTCTAAATTTATATACCCTCCTTCTTGTGGGTTTCTATGGCGCAAACCGTGCCATATTGCATTTTCTACATGGGGTTGTATTAGCATGGGAGGAATTTCTATAAAGGTAGTATCGAGGTTGTTGGGGCTAATAATATTAAAGGTAAAAGCGTGGGCAAAACGCAATACTTCTAATTCTAAATAAATGCGTATAATTTCTATTTCATCGGCTAAACGGATGGTATCCATTTGTGAATAATTCATGCTTTGACGCATCAGCTTGGCAAAACTTGCTAGGTATTTATTGGCTGCTTTTTTATCGTTTTCAGAAACATAATGGCTAATAGATTGTAGGGAGTTAAACATAAAATGCGGGTCCATTTGTTTGGTCAGCGATTTTAATTCTACTTTGGCTTGTTCCTGTTCTAAAGCCGTTGTATAGGCTTTTTCTTTCACCAATAATTTATCCGATAATTGCCTTGCTTTTTGGGTACGTTTATACAAGTAAAAAATAAATCCAGAGAGGCATAAAAACAATAAACCTCCTAAACCTAAAGCCCGAACACGGCTTTTAGAAACGCTTAATTCTTGCTCTATTGCGGTTTGTTTTTTAGTATAGGCTAAACTATCTTGTATTTGTTGTAAATCAAAATTATACTCTGCTTCTAATTTAGAAAACTCTCTTTCGTTCGCCAATATAGTTAAGGTGTCTTGCAGTTTTTTGTATTGTTCGTAATAGCTTAAAGCTTGCTCTGTATTATTGTTTTCTTTTTCAATTTCGTAACGTAATAAAGCAATATTTCCTTGTAATTCTAAAAAATTATTTTCTAGTGCTATTTTGTTTGCTTTATCCAAATAAGCAATAGCTTCTTGTGGCAATTGTTGCGCTTTTTTTATTTTCCCATAAACAATATAGGCTTGGGTTAATTCGTCTTTATAATTGGTTTTTTCGGCAACGGGTAAGCCCAACTTTAAATAGATTTCTGCTTCGCTATACTTGCCTAGTTCTACCTTTTCATCTGCAATAGCCAATGCGGTAAAAGAAATTAAATCTTCGTTTGCTAGTTCGAGTGCAATTTCATGGGCATTGTAAAAATGCTGCCCTATAAGCTCTCCGTTTTTATTTTCTTTTCTTAACAAGTTTCCCAAACTTACCAAAGTAATTACTTGCGAATATTTATCATCGGCCTTTAAATAGTAATTGTAAGCTTTAGTTAAATATTTTTTTGCATTATCATATTCGCCCATTTTTTGATACAGCAAACCTAACGAGGTATACAAAGATATTTTTTCGGAAACAATATTTGCATCATCAAATAATTTAAGGGCATTTAAATATTGTTGCAAAGCCATTGCATAATTACCTTGTGCAATATATATATCGCCATACCGGTTGTATACCCGTCCTAATTGCTGTATATTATTAGGTATTTTTTTGACCAACTCTAGCACCCTTTCATTCGTGCGTAATGCCTCTTCGTATCGTTGTACATGTACAAGTAAGCCTGTAAAATTATTGCTAATAACCGCCACACTTAGGGTATCGCCCGAATGCATTAATCGTTCAATAGATTGTTCGTAATATTTAGCTGCTAAATCGGTATCCCCTTTCATTTCGGCTACTAAGGCTAGTAAGTTATAGGCTCGTCCTTCACCTTTTGGATATTCAATTCTTTGCGATTCGACAAGTTCCAAATCTGCGTAGTATTTCATTTTCTTTAAATTGGCAGGACGGTAGTATATAAACCCTAATTCGTCTAAAATTACGGTATACCTTCTCCTATTAGCATCGGGTGTTTGGTTAAGTATCGCAAGGGCTTCCCTAAAGGTTTTTTCGGCATTTTCTAAATCAAATTTATGGCTGTAAGCCCTCGCTTTTAAAGATAAACTTCTAACCAACCATTCGTTATTATTGTTGACTTTGGCAAGATTTGCTAATTCTTGGGCCAGTATAAAAACCGTATCAGGATTGGTTAATAATAAGTTAGCGCAACCTCGTTCTAAAGTTAATATTCTGGTAGTATCATACACGTCTGCATTATGCCACAGGCTTAATATACTATCCATATTAAGTTTAATTTGGGCAGATAAACATAGCGTACCTAGTATAACAAAAGAAGATATGAGGAAATATTTCATGTTAGCTTGGATGCGTATTTAAATTCTAGAATAAGCATTCTTAAAACTGGAAAAAGCTACACAAGGTACTGATTTAGGCTGGCATTTTCAAAAAATAAAGAATCTTATTGATCTGAAACGATATTTTTTAGGAGGGATTTAGGGTGGCAAAAAAGGGAATTTCTATCCCCCCTTTCGGGCATTTTGCTTGTGCTTAATAACCGAAAGGAGGAATGATAAATTATTGCAGTTCAGCGTCCAAATAACTCATCGTTTTCATTTCCTTTTTCGGTTAGGGAGCTCTTAACTCCGATTTTAAATCGTGATGATGAGTAGGAATCATAAATACGAGTAATTATTCTTTTAATTTAACAACTATTTTACTTCCTTCTACTTTTTCTATGGTTTTGTATATATCCGCCACAGCATCTATTTCATTCGCAGCAATTTGTTCTGCATTTACTTTAAAATCAGATAAAATACGGAGGCCATGGTCATTCATTTGTTCTATAACAAAATGGTATTCTCCTAGTGCGGTTTCTATTTTTATGGGCAAGTCGGCATAGGTATCAGGAATGGTGATGGCTTGTTTAAAACTAAGGAGATAATGGTAGGTATCTCGTCCTACAAAATCGGTATAAAAAGTTTGGGTTCGGTTATTCTCATTAAATTTTTCGTAAATAATGTGTTTCAATAAAGGAGCTAATTTTATAGCATACGTATTGTTTTTTCCTTTTTGTATTAAGTTAGGAATTCGGTAATTAACTCGCACATCGGTTTTAAAGGGATACTGTTTATTAAAAGTAACCTTGGGTTTTCCACTGCTTGTTTTTGAGCTGGGTTGGTTAATTTTATGGGTGTACCGTTGGTTAATGGTAGAGTCTTTAGCATTGTATTGATACAAGCCTCTGAGCAAGGTAGCGTATTGTCCGCTTAGTATAACTTTGGCTTCCAAACTAGCCGTTAATTGTTTTAAATCAATCGCTGCTTTTACGCTACTTTTTCGGTAATTATCGGCGGCGGTGCTTTTGGGCGTTTTGTATAACTGCACATTATTTAGGAGTCCATGCGCCTTGGTCATTTGGTGAATATGCAAGGCATTGGCATCTTCTAAATAAAAAGGCAGCTCGTTAATAGTATAGCCAAAACGAGTATTTTTAGGATACACATAAAACAGGTGTTCGCTGTATTTAATGGCAAATAGTTGGTTGTCGCCTAGTACTGGCAAACAAATATCTGGATTAATAGCGCCCACTCTTGCATCACTAATACTTACTTGAAAATACTCTTCTTCTAGCCGATTAAAAATGCCTCTATAAATGGCATCTCGGTTGGTATTGTACAGTATTTTATTTTTAAGCGTAGCTGGAATTTTTTTGAGTTTTGCATCTGTAGTACCAACATGTCCTTGAAAATTAACATCGGCAAAAAGTGTTTCTGAGAGTCTATTAAAAACGCCCTTATAAATACTGTGATGGCTAATTTCTTGCACTAGTTTTTCTCGATACCTATCCGATAGTTTACTGATCCGTTTATCCGTATTGGCATAGTGTCCTTTTTTATTAGCATACCTAAAATCCTCGGTCAGCACTTCGTGTAAATACATTAAATTTTGTAGCGGTTTACCTTCTCCCACACTCGCAACCGATGTTTTATAAAATTTATTCAGCGCAATTTCTTCGGGGCTTAACTGCAAGGCACTTACTTTATTATTTTGGCGCAGGGTTACCAAATTATAGGCAAAATAATTCCAAGAGTAAGGCTTAAAATTCACAATTTCTTCGTTCTTCCAATCGCCATAAGCTTTGTTGTGTAGGTAGTAGGTAATATGTGGTAAATCTTTGTGTGGACGTGCGCCTATTTCGTTAATACAGCCCGATAAGTTTTCAAATGTCCAGGTGTAGGTGTTCGTATAAGGACGTTTTTTTTCCTTGTTAATATCTTTAGGTTCGGCACCATTTGCATAATCAAACATTAATAAGGTGCGCCCAGCATGGCTAATTTTTAGCTCGCAGTTTTGCTTGGGTAAATCACTGTGAAAAAAGATGCGTCGCCAATCAAAAACAAAGGGTAAAAAGTACAGGTATTCTATTTCTAACACATCCCCTACTTCTAATTGGGCAAAATCAAAATGATAGGCATAGGCAAACCGCTGTTGTGTATTTAGTTCTATATGTTCTTGCGAAAAACGATTTTTAGGCACTACGTTTTTCGTCTTACCGTCGGGCTTAATAATACGTGCGTGTACATAGCGGATTTCTAAGTCAAAATATTTAGGACGGTAGGTATCTTCGTGTTTCCATATTGGCAAATCGCTGTATTCTCGGCTAGGATCGATGGATTCGGGGATGGTAATGGTAGCAAACTCCTCAATTCCTTTTTGGCTTAAAAATTTAATTTGCTGGTATTTGCTGTAGAGGGTGGTGTTTTGAATATCTCGAATTTCCCAATGGCTGTTGTCGTGTAAAATAACAGCATCTTCGTTGGCAAACATTTCGTTAACAGGTGGCGTTTCAAGCTTAATACCTTCCCACGGTTCGAGGTAATTGCGTTGAAATCTGGTAAATTGTGCTTGGGTTTGGAGATAGGAAAAACATAATAAAAGGCCTAGTACTGTACGGTATTGTACAAGCATATTTCTCATGAACGATGTGGTTTTTAGGTGAAATAATATACCTTACTTAATTGCCCCCGTTTGTGTTTTTTACCCATTTATAGGTATGTCCCAAATAGTCCCACTTATTTTAGGTTTATAAAGATAAGGAATTAAGAGGAATTATGCTACATTTGCTTCTACTACTTTACCGTCCATCATCTTTTTACAAGTTGTTTAGACAGCGAGTAGCAGCAAAACAAATTTTAGATAAATAGACTACGTAATAAAATGAACAGAAAACTAGTAACAACCGCCGATGGTTCGCACTCGATATTTATTGCTGAATTGGATGAAAATTACCACTCGGTACACGGTGCAATACAAGAATCGCAGCACGTATTTATAGATGCAGGATGGAAGGCTGTTTGTAAAGCGAGAAGCAAACATAAAAATACCAGCCCAATAAATATTTTTGAAATGGGTTTAGGTACGGGTTTAAATGCTTTTATGACCTATTTAGCATGGTTACCATTAACAACTGTTGAAGTTGAACCATTAATAATACCCGTACATTATACCGCAATTGAGGCGTATCCTGTTACTTTAGAAATGATGCAGCAATTAAATTACGTAGAACAATTGAGCAATTATTCTGCAAGCAATTATGCCAACATATTTACCCAAATCCATACCAGTTTGTGGAATAAAAAAATACCTTTATCTCCTAATTTTGACTTCACAAAATTGCAAGCTAACCTAGCAACTGTTGACCTACCCGATAACTATTATCACCTCATTTACTTTGATGCTTTTGCTCCTAGTGCACAAGCGCATTTATGGACCGAAGCCATTTTTGCCAAACTGTATGCGGCTATGCAAACGGGCGGACTTTTAACCACCTATTGTGCCAAAGGCGTGGTAAAACGCACGCTCAAAAAAGTAGGTTTTGAAATAGAAGCGTTGCCTGGCCCGCCTGGTAAACGAGAAATGACGAGGGCTTGGAAAAGGTAAAAAAAATCTCCATGCCTTTAAATAAAAAGGATGGAGATCTGCTTTAAGGTTTGCGGAAAAGTTTTCCTGTGTTGGACATTTTTTTTGAGATAAGTGAAAGTGGAAAAACAAACTATCTTTTTAAAATCATTAACGTTTGCCCTACTTTAATATCATCATTTTTTAATTTGTTGTTGATGCGTAATTGTTGTTTGCTAATGCCATATAATTTAGCAATTTTAGCTACGGTTTCTAGTGGGCGTACTGTATGGTAAAACAACTGCGGCTCGTCTTTCTTTTCTTTATTGTGTTTATCTGTTTCCTCTTCTTTGCTGTTTAGTAATTCCAAATTATTAAAGCTATTATTTGTAGAAGCAGGATCGGTATATATTGCACCAAAACCATCGTTGCTAGTATTGGTTTCGTAGCGCACTTTATTTTTAGCTGGATGGTTTTCGCCATACCTTACCTTGGGAGTTCTATTGGCTTTTCCTTTTAACATTATTCTTGTTTCGTTACGAGGTTGTGTGCCAGGAATTAATTTATTGCGTTTATATAAATCATCTAAATCAATGCCATACTGCTGCGAAATATCCCACATTGTTTCCTCCTTTTTTACAATATGAAACCTATCTTTTCCGCTGTATCTTACCTTTTTGGCTTCTAAAAAAACATTGGTATTAGCAGTAAAAACTTCCCCTTTTAAAAGGTTGTTGTAATCCATTAATTTATCTTCAGAAATATGATAGGTATGTGCTATTTGTGTAGGAGATACCTCATAAGGATACTTTACTATTTTACTGCCGTTTTTGTAATTAGTGGTTCGCTTTGGCAACATTTTACCTTCCTTTAAAGCAGCGTTTTCCTTATTGCCATTTACACCAGACAAAGAGGGTTTGTAATTTTCACTAAGCATCTGATTTCCGCCCTTACTTTTAGATTTTGCTTTAGTCTTATCCTTAGTACCAACAGCAGGTTTATCTTGCTGTTTTTTACCCGTATAAGGAATAAAACTACCTCCAGCATTAGCCGTTGTATTTGTATTGGCATTTGCTTTTCGCTTAGTAGTAGTGGTAGGATTTGGCGGGTTGGTACTTGTAGAATTATTGGTGGTATAAGCTTTATAATTCCTTGCTCCGCTATGCGTATTTGGATGTGGCGCACTAGTAGAAGTCCAAGCATCATTTGGTGTAGTCATTACACAGCGGCTAGGATCGAAATTGGGATTTAACTCCCTACCTAATATTTTTTTAGGACTTGTTTTGCTAACAACTTTTCCATTATTTTTAGGCGTTTCCATTTCCAAATCAATCGCTACTACAGGACGACCATCAATGCATTTTCGAGGCACATTAGGGCGTTTAGCAATACTTTCGGCTAATGGCTTATCAATATCTTTTAAGCTACTGCTCGAATGATTTGGCTTTACTGTTGAACCCGTGTAAGGAATATTTAGCCAAGGCCCAGGTTCGTTACTTGCGCCGCTAGGTGCGTACATTACACACTTATCATCATAGTCAATACAAAAATCGTTTGCATCTACATACAATGGTGCAGCGTAGTAGTCGTATTGTTGTAAGTTATATCTTTCAATAACGGCTATTACCTTATGTGCATACCGTGGGTCGGTAGCATACCCTGCCTGTTTCAAACCTTTTGCCCAACCTGTATAATCAGTTACAGCGAGGTTAAAAAGATTTTTGTAACGTTTATTTTCTACTAAAAACTGTGAGTGATCTTTATACGAATCGAAGGTAGTTGCGTAAGTACGAAAACATTCCATCGGTTTGTCGTCATCCAAGTACATACGTCCACCAGACCAATCACTTTTACATTTAATGCCAAAATGGTTATTTCCTTTTTTAGCCAATCTGCTACGTCCGAAATCCGATTCAAACATTCCTTGTGCAAGTGTTACGCTGGCAGGAACACCTACTCGGTGCATTTCCATTACAGCCCAATCTTTATAATTATCAATATATCCGTTGGCTATTTCACTTGGTACAGGTGGTAGTAATACTAGGGAACTATCTGTTGCTGACATTAGTAGACAAGCACAAATATATATACACCCAACAGCAATAACCTTGGTCATGCTTTTGCTCATGATACATTCATTTATTTATTCCCAAAACCCTAAATTTTCATGCATTAATTGGCAAAAAACGATCCGTACTTATTAAAAAAGGGGGCTTTGCCATTTTTTTTTTGTTCTTACACAGTTAAACCAAAAAAAAAATATACATAAGTCATTGGATTAAAAAAGGATTTGAAATTTCATTTTCTTGTTATGTCGGTTTAATGCTTTTTTTGCAAAAGGGGAACTATCTCTGCAAAAAATGTTCAAAAAACTAAACAATTTGCAAGTTGTAAGCAGCTCACATGGTATAATGTTATGAGGGATGTATTTGTTAAGGTTTTCGTTTTTCGTGCCAAATATTGCGTATTAACTTGCCGTTTTTGGCCTATTTATTTTATCGTATTGGAGGTGTTTATTTTTCCAATAAAGGAAGTTATTGTAAGCGTTTTTCTACCTTTGCATATCCATTTAGGTACTAAATTATAAGGTGTCTATTTACAGTATCTTTATTTTTTTGGATAAGAAGTATCAAACAAAAAATATAATCCATTGTTGCTTGGTAAAACGCAGCCAATAATCGACGTATTAAAAAACAAGCATGAAAAAAATAAATCTCCTCTTTTTTATTTTTATTTGGAGCATAGGTAATGTATTATTTGCTCAAACAGAAAAAGCCATTACCTTATCTGAAGCGATACAAATGGGATTGGAAAATAATTACCAAATAAAAATTGCTGAAAAACAAGTTGCCATTGCCCAGAACAATAATGTATGGCAAAATACGGGCCGTTATCCTTCGGTAGATTTTAACTTGCGCTCCAATAATTCTTTTACTAGAAGTAATAACCCAGCTTCGTTTATTCCCGAAGTGAGCAATATTTCGGGCGGCATTACCCCTAGCATTGATGGGCGATGGACCATTTTTGATGGCTTTAAAGTAGATATAAACAAAACTCGCCTAGAAGAATTGGAACTACAAAGCAAGGCGCAAATTGGCGTAGCCATAGAAAATAATATACAAGCCATTATGCTGTCCTACTACCAAGCCTAAAGGCGGACTCATTTCTTCTTTTGATTATCGAGCCGTACAAATTGCTTATATCAACGCTTCGCAAGCGAGATTAACTGCCTTGTATAATTTAAAAAATACGGAAATAGAGTTGATTAAAGTTACGGGGGGGATAGTGCGGGAATAACCAGGAGGAGGTTTGATGTTTGATTCTTGATTTTTGAACTGTGATTTTTGATTTTTTTTATGCTGACGTTGTGAGGTTTGATTTTTGGAATTTGATTTTTGATTTTTTTATGCTGACGCTAGGGAGGGCTCATTTAAAATTTAAGATCGAAGATTTAGAATTTATTTACCTGTTGACCTTTGGGATTTTTGAATTTTATATGCTGGCGACTTAGGAGGTTTGAAATTTGGTTATTTACCCATGAATAAATTCAAGGGTTACAATGTCGGTCATTCCTACGGAATTGAAAAATTAGCGTATTGGAAATTTTCAAAATGGTTATTGAGATTTATTTGAAAATTGTGATTTGATAATTGGTCATTAAAAAATTGGTCATTTTTTCAACTTTTCTCTTACCTTTAGGGGACGGAGAATAAATAAGTGTCCGATTTTGAGGAAATATTTTTGTACTAGACAA
>JAHDBT010000426.1 GCA_020630215.1 Bacteroidota bacterium | reverse complement strand
AAAAGGAAGGGCTTAGGTATTGAGTTTTTGGCATTATTGGAAGAGGAAATTAAACGTGTAGCAGATAACCCTAATTTATATGCCGTAATAGACGAAAGTAAGGAGAATGCTCCAACAAGACGAGCTATAATTTATCGCTTTAAATACTGTATATATTATGAAATTGTTGGAAATACAGTTTGGATAAAAGCTGTTATTCACAGCAGCCGACATCATAGTAGATGGAAAAAACGAAGTGAATAAACAAAAGTCAATAAGAAAAAACAAAAAGAGGCAACAACTAATAAAATATTAGTCGTTGCCTCTTTTTTATTGTTTTGCACAATAGCTGTTCTGCCTACTTAAAAATCGGCAGCCTATAAAACTGACAGCGCAGCGATCTGACAATGAGCGCAAGCGAATGTTCTGACCACTGATAGCGCAGCGGTCTACTTCACCAACACCTTCGTTTGGTAAACCATTTCCCCGCTTTGTTGTACCGTTATAAAATACAAGCCCATTGGCATCACATCCGTATTAATACGGTGCGTACTAGCAGTAGCAGTAGCAGTAGTATAGCTTGTTTGAACCACACGCCCCATTACATCAATTATTTTAATTTGGTAATCATTGCTTGTAGTCGCCACCGCAGGCATTAACACATTAATTACCCCATTACTAGGATTAGGATAAACCGCAAAAGCATTAGCCGCTTTTAAATCCTCAATGCCTACACAATAGTCAACTGTTACTTCGCTTTCTGTTTGGTCGGTTGCGCCAGTAGGAGTTGTTACGGTAAGGCTAATATTATAAGTGCCAGGCAACTCATAAGCATATACAGGAGCTTCCTCGGTGCTAGTGTTACCATCGCCAAACTCCCATAAATAACTCTCCGCATTATCGCTAAAATTATTCACCGTTATTTCTAAACAGTTAGCCGTAGGGAAAAAACCAGCCGTAGCAGGACAACTTACATCTACCATTTCGATAGTCGTTTCCTCATCGCCTAAAATACCTGTTGTGGTAAGGGTTACCGTAAACGTACCTTCTGTATCATACGCATGTTCTGGATTTTCGTCGGTACTCGTATTGCCATCGCCAAAGTCCCAGGCGTAACTTGCGCCATTGTCACTGTCATTGCCAAAATTCATAGTTAAACAACTATTGTCCCATACAAAACCAGCACTCACTGGACAGTCAATATCAACGGTTGCTGTTTGCGTAAGGGTATCGCCACTAAGGGTTAGCCCTACGAGCGTAATGGTATAGGTGCCTGCATCTTCATAGCTGTGTTCGGGCTGAAACAAGGCACTCGTATTGCCATCGCCAAAATCCCATTCAAAATCAAAAACAAACTCGCTGGTATTGCTTGTGTTAATGGTTAGGCAGTCGCTATCTACTTCAAAGCTAATGCTTACATCGTTCGGGTTAGGCAGTTCGTAGTATTCTATACTCGAAATGCTTTTCCCATCATTCGATGTTAAGGTGGCAACAGGATAGCCAATTTCTTTTGCTAAATAGCGGTAATTGGTTACGGTAATAGTGGTATCTGGCAAGGCAAATCCTCCTAAGTCAATACCCAATTCAATACTTAAATTAGATACATCGTGGTAGCGCAATACCTCAAACGTACCACTAGGAAGATCTAAAGAACCATGAGCATCGGCAGTTACTTCTCTATCTACAAAAAGGGTAACGGGAATTGGAATGGGCAATATCGGAACTTCAAGCGTAAACTCATATGCACCATTATTGGTAAAACTATCCCCGTATTCCATTGCTGCTAAATAAATATCTGGCGGACTAGCATCAAAGGTTACATCCTCTAAGGAAATAATACCTGGGATTTCTATATCGGTAACAATACCAGTAGTAAAAATACGCCCAGTTACCGTATTTACCCCATAATAAGCCGTAGCAATCGGGTCAAATCCTGCACCGCCACCGCCAAAGCCACCTAATAATTCACCTAAGTTAATGCCCAATACTTCACTTAATGCATCCGTTCGGGCAATAGCTGCTAAAGGGTAATTATCTCCATAAGGCGTATCCAAAGGATTTTTAAACTCTACAATATCTTGACTTTCTGCTACTAAGTTGGTAAAATCCCATTCTTGCGCCTCCGAACTAGCAAGCCCAACCGAAATATCAGGATTGTTGGCTTTGGCAATCGCTACAACTGCTTCGCTACTAGGAAGATCTTCGAGAGCAATAGCAACTTGTGCTTGACTTATAGTGCTGCCGCATAGTGCAAATAAGGTAACAAAAAACAGGTAAGTAAAAGTTGGTTTCATTTGATTGTGTTTTTAGATGGTACAAAAATGGAGGGCATACTTTAGTTCTTTACATATTAATACTACACAAAAGTAACGACTTAATTTGAAAAGTAGTAGTTTTAACTACTAACAAATCACTAAAAACAAATTTCTGATTAGAAAAAAAAATACTAGAAACAAAGAAAAGCTTGCCTATTTTTACCTCGTCCCCACAATTTCAATTATATTGCCATAGTTTATTATTTAAACATTACTATTCAGCAATGAGTAGAAAGTACTTTACTTTAATGTAGAAAGACTACTCGTTACGCTTATTTTTCTAATGGATTAACAGACACTAAAAAAGGACCGAGCAAATAGCGAAACCGAAGCCGTCTTTCTACCAAAAGCGAAGCGTACGCTCTACCTTCTACTACTATTTAGCATTTGCTAAATAGTAATATTTCAACCATCAACATAAAATAACCATTTATTATGCGTGTACTTAATCAACTATCTTTGGTAATAGCTGTTATAGGTATGCTATTAGGTGCTAGTACGGGGTTTCAGCTACAAGCACAAAATACCTGTCAAGATGCCATTAATTTAGCCAATGCCTTCAATACCAACAATGAATATTCGTTTTACCGAATCCTAGCTGCTCATGCTCAGGTAAACTTCGAGGGCAACCCCAACGAAGAAGCAAAAATTAAAGCTGTTTATGAGCGAAGCAATAATAAGGTGTTGCTAGAGTACATCGAATTATTTGAAGCCAATCGTAGAGCAGCTTTGGTAGAAGAGGATAGTGGAGGAGGACAATCTCGCCCAACTACTATGAATTATAGTTTAGAAGCACCTATTCCAGGCATAGGCGGAGGTGGCTTTGGCTGGTCAACGGTAGCCGACGGATTGAGTAAGTTTGTAGTAGGACGAGTAAAGCAAGAACTCATCGCTTCCTTTATACAACGTTTCCACGATGATTTTGACGAGAAAGTAGAACTGCAAGTATTTTTTCCTACTACCGAGCAATACCTCGATGTAATAGAAGGGCAAAACGATGCCCTAATGGTAGATGCGCTACGAGGCGCATTTCGCAACGATTTAAGGCGAGTACCGCAAAATATTCCCAACCTTGCAAAAACGGATAAATACCGTCGCTTTTTAGAACGACATCCTACCTTGCAAATGACCTTGGCAACTGCCGCCGCTACCGCTTTTTTGGTAGATAATAAAGACCGTCCTGCCAAAATTATTGATGAGTTGGTAAAACTGGATTATGTAAAAAACACCAATAATGTAGACCTAAAACGCTCTTTGCAAACCCTCGCTTTTGTATCTAAAAGTTTAAAAAACAATGGATTATCGGAAGGAGAATGGATAAGCGACGAATACCTCGAACGCCTAGAAAATACCCCTGATGCACCTATTTTATTTATGGGATTAAATTTTCAAAAACATGGGTATTTGGTAAAAGATCTTGTAATTGACCCCGATAAAATGGTGGTAGGGCACAATGATTTTAACTGGTCCTTCGACCCCTACAAGCAGCATATAAACATGGACGATGTGATGAATGCTTACACCATTACTAACACCAAAGCCATGCCTTTAACACAAGCCGATGCCGATACAACGCGCAACTCGATTTACTATATGTATCAATCTTATTTCCATAATTTTTTAAAGCTAAATAAGGATATTGACGAACACACCGAACAACTAAGTCTTCGCAAAACAACAGGTGCAAAACTCACCTTCGCCGAACATAAACCTTACCTCGATACTTTCCTAGAGTTGATACGCTACGCCATGCTCAACAAAACCTTTGGCGCACCCAATAGCCGAAGTGCGTTTAATACCATTGTGCCTGCCTTAGTAGATATTCGACAAGCAGTAGAGGAGGAAAATTATCATTCGGTAATTGTGTACTTAAATATTATTTTAATCAATTCCTTGCCCAATGAAAACACCTTAAAAGACGATTTGCTACGTTATGGATTATTCATGGCCAATGTATCAAGCGCACAATCCTCCGACCAAGTACACCTAGCACTCGAAGCCGTAGCCTTACCCGTTGGCAGCTCGTCTATTAAACGAAAAGCTCCCTTTAACATCAGCCTTAACACCTACGTAGGTCCCTTTGTAGGCAGCGAACATCTCGATAACCGAGTAGGCGATAAATGGGCAACCGTAGCAGGTTTATATGCACCCCTAGGCATTGCCATTAGCAGGGGACATAAAAACTTAGGCTCATTAACCCTGTTTGGTTCCATTATAGATTTAGGAGCTTTGGTTAGTTTTCGTTTCAACGATCCCCTAGCAGACCAACTGCCCGAATTTAAATTGCAAAACATTATTGCACCAGGAGCTTACCTCATTTACGGTATTCCTCGCTACCCTGTTTCTATAGGCGGCGGCGTGCAATTTGGCCCCGAACTGCGGCAGATTAATATCAACAATGCCATTACCGAATCATCCGCCTATCGCTGGAGCATGTTTATAGGTATTGATATTCCTTTGATGAATTTTTATACGCAACCGCAGTAATTGATTACTAGGGTTTATTTTGCCCAGAGTAACAGATACGAGTATAGTAATTCATAAACCCTAAAGGTTTGGCAATAAAAAAACATTAATCCTAAATTGTGTTCTAGAAGATATGGCATTGTTAGCGCAAGAAATTGTTCAAAGCCAACATACAGTAACAGGAGTGCAAGCTAAAGTATCTTTAGGAACAAAAAAAATGACCGATGATGATACAACAAAGCGTTTAGCCATTGTAGGCGTTTTAGGCGAATACATCTTAAAGCCTCCAAGCGCACTGTATCAACAATTACCAGAGATAGAAGATTTAACGATGCATTTGGCTGAGGAATCCAAAATTAAAACCGTTCCGTATTCTTTAATAAGATTGAAATCTGGTGAGTTGGCTTATATAGTGCCTGACCGAAAACTAATTGTGCGGCAAAATGAGGTTTTGAGTGACTGTACTTTCTAACTCTAGTTAGAAAGCGAAGGCCAGAACGTTGATGCTACTACTGAACTGCCGAGCAGCAAGCCTTCCGCAATATTATAGTCTTATTCGCTTGCCATCTGGAGATGTCAAGTACAGGTACTCCGAACTACTGTATTAACGATAATCCGTTTATTTTTTCGTTGTACAGCGGGTATAATAAGAAAATGATTTTTGCCACTATTTTAGTAGGTAATAGAAATAAATATGTATTTGCATATTTAAAATCAGGTGCTTAGAAAAGTACATATCACTTATAAAAATAAAAATTTTATCTAAAACAGAATCTAACACTCTAACTGTTAATGGCTTAGCCTTTTTCGGTCAAGCACTATATAACAAAGAGAGTCGATAGACAGGAAATGCTGATATGCATCTAAAAAACTTTTCTCTAATAAAAAACAGGAATTGGTACATGGCTTATCGCCCGCCTACGATTTAGTAGCTACCCAATTGCTAGTGCCAGAAGATGACGAAGAATTAGCCTTGCATTTAAATGGAAAGAAAAAAAGGTTAAAAAGAACTGATTTTATTAGAGCAATGAAAACAAATGGTCTTAATGAAAAAGTCATTGAAAACATGTTTGAAAAATTTAGTAAGGACAAAATCAAATGGAATAAAATGATTGAAAGGAGTTTTGTAGCAACATCAACAAAAAAAGATTATCAACAAATGATAGCCCATAAGTTTAAACAAATTGGCTTGTAAAAGGAGCAGATAAAAACAATTAACCTCTTGACCTGTTACCTTACTATGAAAAGTATTTTATGCCTCCTAATCTTATTGTTTTTTATACCGATGAAAGAGTCTATCCAATTATTTAATTTTGAAAAAAATAGTGATTTATCCAACTGGTATGTGGTGGATGATGTAGTGATGGGCGGCCGCTCGGATGGAAATTTGAAAATTAATGAGGAGGGCTTTGGCGTATTTTATGGCGATGTTTCGCTAGAAAATAATGGCGGCTTTTCGTCCATTAGGTATCGTTTTGAGCAGCAGGATGTTGGCGACTTTAAGCATTGTAAAATCCGCTTAAAAGGAGACGGGAAGCGGTATCAGTTTAGGGTAAAAACGAGCCCATATGATCGACATTCCTACATCCATTATTTTGAAACTTCGGGCGATTGGGAAACAGTAAAGATTCCGCTTGCAGCTATGTACCCTACTTTTAGGGGCAGGCGTTTAGATATGCCCAACTATCCTGTTGAACAACTAGAAGAAATTTCTTTTTTAATTGCCAATAAACAAGCAGAATCTTTTAAATTGTTATTTGATTGGATTGCTTTGGGATGGTGAAAAAATAAAGTTACAAATTTCCGCAAAGAGATTTTCTAATAGAC
>JAHDBT010000425.1 GCA_020630215.1 Bacteroidota bacterium | reverse complement strand
TAAAGGTAGTTTTTTTTTAAAAGTGCCAAAATTGCCTTTAGTCAAAAAAATAATAAAATGAAAAAGAAACCAACAGCAGCCGAATTGGAGATATTGCAAATCCTTTGGGAAAGCGGGGCATCTACTGTTCGGTTTGTAAACGAAACAATTAATAAGCGTAAAACAAAAGAAATTGGTTATACCACTACGCTTAAAATGATGCAATTAATGCATCAAAAAAACATGCTGCAACGCGAATCATCTGGTCGTACCCATATATACGAGGCAGGCGTAAGCGAAGAAGCAACACAAAAAAGTATGCTTAATAAAATGCTAGAAACAACCTTTAAAGGTTCTGCCATGAAAATGGTGATGCAATTATTGGGTAACCGAGAAACTACTTCGGAGGAATTTAGCCAAATACGCAATTACCTCAACGAATTAGAAGAACAACAAGAAAAAGATTAGTTTTGTTTCCCCAAACAAACCTATCCTTCCATTTTAAGGGACGATGTATAAATAAGTGTCCGAATTTGATGAAATATTTTTGTGCTTTATTCTTCGTCCCTAATAAAAACAACCCTGCTGTAACATTATACAGCACCCATATTTGTACTAGCTGTTACCTAATCATTAGCCAGTACATTAAGAAGCCATCTTACTTGTGAAATTATTTAATTTTACATCTATTATTGTTATACAAGTTTGCTCTACTTAGGTTTTACTTTTTTACCTATCTATCTACCTAAAAAATAAGGAAGCAAAGCAGTTGATATACTTTATACCTGCTATAAAAATGCTTTCTACTATAAAAAATGTAAGCGGATTAGATGAGTAGGTTGCTATAGGTATGTTTCTTTTGAAATCCGAGAAACATGCTTGCTAATATCTGAAATCAATAACAAATAATACAAGTCATGATAACCACTAATATCATTCTTTCTGAACACCTCATTAATGCATTGGGATGGACACTCATTCATGCAATTTGGCAAGGTATATTCATTGTATTTGTTGTAGCGTTGTTTATCGCAGTGCTAAAAAATAAATCTTCCCGATTAAAATATTGGATATATACCTTGGGTTTATTTGGTTTATTTGCTTGGACAAGCTTAACCTTTGCCAATTTATATACAACCACCAATTTTGAAGTAACTCCTAGTCCCTTTGTGCAACCTGCTGCTTTTGATGCAATACCTCCTGTTTCGGATACCTTGGTGCAGCAAGTTATTGTTGGGCAAAATTATTGGGAACAAGCCGCTGGTTTTATTAGTGCAAATGTAGAAGCCTATTTGCCAATTTTAGTACTGGTTTGGCTATTAGGTTTTTGTTTTTTCTTAATCCGTTTTATTGGCGGATGGATGTATATACAAGACCTAAAAGGAAATGGCGTAATGGGCGTGTCAAGAGCTTGGCAACAACGCATTCGCCATTTGGCTAATCAATTAGGAATTACCGCAAAAATAGAACTGCTAGAGTCGGCAATGGTGCAAGTACCAATGGTAATTGGACATTTAAAACCCGTTGTATTATTGCCAGTAGGTGCTTTAACAGGTTTAAAACCCAATGAGGTAGAAGCAATACTAGCACACGAGCTGGCACATATTAAACGCCACGATTACTTAATAAATATTTGCCAAGCCCTAATAGAAATGATATTATTTTATCATCCATTGGTTTGGTGGTTGTCTTCTAAAATTAGAGAAGAAAGAGAAAACTGTTGTGATGATATTGCCGTTGCACTTATTGGAAACCCAATACATTACGCTCGTGCCTTAACCGAACTCGAAACGTTTAACCAACGCTCGCCAATGCTTGCTGCCGCTTTAGGGGGTAAAAAAGGCTATTTAATGCAACGTATTAAACGTTTATTTGGGCAAGAAAAACGAAGCCGCAAAGCTACTGTTGTAGAAGGAATTTGCTTTTTGTTATTATTGGTAGTCGGTGTTTTGGCAAGTTCGTACAGCTTGCAAGCTAAACTAGAGGAAAACCAAAAAGCAGAAAAATGTTTAGAATATAAACTGGTTAATACAGAGGAACCCGTTAATATTGAAGTCGTGAATAAGACTAAGCGAGATTTTACCTTTACCGAACTTATTCCAACATTAACAGCTTGGAACAAGCCCATTTCTGCTCCAAATCCAACACCAGAGCCTAGACCTACTCCTAGACCTGTAAAAAGTACAAGCGATTTTTCTTTTACAGAACTAATACCAAACCTAACAATTTGGAGCGATTCTACTAAAGAGGACGAAAACAAAGCGAATGAAAATAGTTTGTTTGGACGTAGAAGTAAAAAAGATGCTTCTACCATAGGAGAGGTGCCTCCTGTACCACCAGCACCACCAGCACCACCAGCACCGCCTGCGCCAACGGCACCGCCAGCACCACCAAGAATAACAAATATGGACTTAAATATTCCAAGTCCTCCTTCGCCACCAAGTCCTATTATACCACCTATACCACCTTTTTCTGCTAATGATAACAGCAGTAAACAAAAAATGAAAGAATGGGAACAAGAAATGGAAAACTACGAAAGACAGATGGAAGAATGGGGCGACAAAATGGAAGCGTGGGGCGATAACCTAGCCGTTGAAGCCGATGAATGGTATAATAACCACGGCAAAGAAATAGAAAATTGGGCAGAAGAATATGGCGAAGAATGGGGAGAAAGAATGGAAGAATGGGGAGAAAGAATGGGAGAATGGGGAGAAAAATATGGAGAAATAATGGAAGATAAAGCAGACGAAATTCAAGAAAGAATAGAAGAAAGACGAGAAAGAGAGGAAGAAAGAATGGAACAATTGCGAGAACGAGAAGAACAAAGAATGGAACAATTGCAAGAACGAGAAGAGCAAAGAATGGAACAATTGCGAGAACGAGAAGAAGAGCATAGAGAAAGAGAAGAGCAAAGACGAGAAAAAGAAGAGCAAAGACATAACTATCATAAAAGTAAATACAAACAGAAGTCTTGTAATAAACCATGTGATAAGCCTTGTGATAGCAACCTTTCTATACATGTTGATATAGAGGGAGATAACTATACCGAGATTGAAACAAGAGGTAAGGAAGGGGTAAACACACATGCCATTAAAAATTATCGAAAAGCATTACGTAATGCTTTAGAAAGAGATGGCTTAATTGATGCCAATGATAACTACAGCATTAAAGTATCTACTAAAAAAATAGTGCTAAACGGACGTAGTTTAGATGAGGGCTTTTTACTACAATATTTAGAATTAACAAGAGACTATTTTCCTCGTAAATCATCTGTTAAAATGAGCCATGACGGAACGGTTATTAATGTGAAATTATAAAAATAACAGGTGCTTTAATACACTGTAATTTAAGTATAGTACAAAAATCGCCCAAATAACCAACACTATTAACTTGACAGACTACTTAGGTTAGAGGGTATTTAATGACCACAAAATCAAGTCAGCAAAATACAAAGGTGTGATTATATATTTTAACAAGACTGACTGACGACTGACTGTAAGTCCTACCATAATTCGAAAGAAATAGGGTAGGGCTTTTTTTTTGAGGGCAGTTATTGATTTGACAAGGTAGGATTTTGCAGAAGGATAAACAATTTAGGGAAACGGAAATATCGGATGTTTTTAAGCTATTTGTTACGAAAGTGTTAACAAACCGCCCTAAAACTTGTCTTTTTTTCAGCTACGTCAAGCATAAGACAAATGAGGTGCAAATTTGCGACAATAGCGGATTAATTGTTGGCATACTATCTGTTTTAAACTATTTTTAAATCGTTTTAAAATACAATGCATTTAGGTTGTTATTAATATAGTTGCATTTATCAATTACCAAAAAATTTGTACGTGAAATATAATTTATTTATACTTTTGATAGCCGTTTTCGCCTCTCTTAGCCAGCAAATAAATGCACAAATATCAGCAGATGGCCGTTTAGTTTTAGTAGAACATTTTACGCAAGCTTCCTCCATGTCATGTGCTAATTATGATGCTATGATGGATAATGTAATGGAAAGCAATACCGATAAAGTAGTGGCCATTAATTACCATACTTTTTGGCCTGGCTTTGATCCTATGTACAACGACAATCCAGAAGATGTGAATACAAGGGTTGCTTTTTATGAAGTAGAAGATGTACCAACAACAGTATTAAATGGATATGTTAATGAATCGGTTACTACCAGTTCTATCGAAACAACGGCTACTATAAATGTTCCATTTACCATAGAGATAACTGCCGAACTATTTAACATAATTGGCAGCGATTCTAGCAATTTTCCTGAAGCTACTACAGCGTCAGAAATTGAAATTACTGCTACCATAACTGCCTCTGAAAAAGTGAGTGGTAACTTACGAGCTTTTGCGGTGGTGCTAGAAGAGAATATATGTTACCTAGAAGCACCAGGAAGCAATGGCGCAACCAACTTTAAAAATATTATGAAAAAGATGTTGCCCGATGCAGCAGGACAAGGTCTTAGTAATTTTAATGCAGGAAGTGTGGCTACCATTAATGAATGGTGGCCCTTAGAAAATGTATACGATGCTAATGAATTAGCGGTGGTAGTTTTTGTACAGGATATGACCTCAAAAGAAATTTTTCAAGCAGCTTATGCCCGACCAACTACGGCAACGTCGCCTTATACTTTAAATGTAAATTTGAGGGAAATATTTCTAGCAAAAAACGATTGTGAAACAGGGGTGTTGCCTAAAATTGCTATCCAAAATTTAGGCTCAGAACCAATCAACTCTTTAACTATTGAATACCGTTTAAATGAAGCAGTAGAACCTAGTATTTTAGAATGGACAGGCGAACTAGCTACTTTAGAACAAACATTTGTAGAATTGCCTTTACAAAGTTCGGTGATAAATGGCGAAGTAAACTTTTTAAGTGTTGATTTGCTAGAACCTAACAACGAATATGATGAAGATTTAACCAATAATTTTGAATCTATTGTTTTTCAACCAACTGGAGAAGTCGAAGGAAATACAGTATTTTTGCATTTGTTCACCGATAATTTTGGAGTAGAAACCAGTTGGCAAGTTACCAATTCTGTAGGAGACTTAGTTTATGCAGGAAATGATTATGGTAATTTTCAAACGGTAGAAGAAACATTTATTTTTACAGCCAGCGATTGTTATACCTTTCATTTGCTAGATACCTATGGCGATGGTATATGCTGTGATTTAGGGGAAGGGTTTTATACGCTAATGGATGAAGCTGGAAATGTACTAGCAAGCGGAGGAACATTTGAATTTGAAGAACGAACTACCCTTAAAGTAAACTGTACGCAACCAACAGCAAATGCCCTTACAACCAATGCTTATGGCACAAGTAACAATGGAAGTATTTTTGTTGAGACCAATAATTTGGAAAACGTATTGTTAAGTATTGATAATGGTATTTCTTGGCAAGAAAGTACAACTTTTAGTGATTTAGCCGCAGGAAGTTACACCATATTGGTGCAAAACACACAAGGATGTATAACCTCAATAAACCTCTCAATAGAAAGTGTTTGCAATGAATTTGAGGTATTAATGTTTATCGAACCTACAATCGAAAACGAAGCAAACGGTTCCGTTTCGATTAACATTAACGGGCAAGATGAGCCTTACACTTACCAATGGACAAACGGAGAAACAGATATGGTGGTAAGTAATTTAAATGCAGGTACGTACTTTGTAACCGTAACCGATGCATACGGTTGTTCACAAATTTTAAGTGCTACCATAGAAAATATTTCATTGGTAGGTATAGACATCAACAATTTAAGCAGCGAGGAGGAAATTACCTTAATAAAAACCTATCCTAATCCCGCCCAAAATAAGTTAATGGTGGCACTCGATGCAGCCGTTTTAAATGCCGAATTGAGCTTATACAATGCACTAGGAGAAAAAGTACAACAAACAAAAGTAATAGATACTGCCTTTACTATGGATGTGACAGATTTGCCAAGTGGTGTTTATTATTTAAGCCTGCAACTAGGCACTACCAACCTTGTTTCTGATAAAATTATTATTGCAAAATAGTTGTCTTTTTGTAGAAGGTAGCAGGTGTTTTGTAGAAAGGATTCCCAAAACTTACGTCTAGGAGAAAACTACGGAATAGCAAGATGGAGGGTGCTTATAGTTCGAAGCCCTCTTTATACCTTCAGCGCAGCGTACCTACTACTTTCTACAAAAAACTTACCGCAGCATTTGCCGAAACAAATTACCCGTAAGCGCACCCATGCCAGCCACCAAACCGCCAATAAGTGCTGTGATAATAAGCAGCAAAAAACTATTGGAGAGCGTTAAAACAGCCGCCACTTTGGGCGTTAAAATACCACCCGTTTTAAGGTGAATAAATAAAGCATAGCAAAACCACAAGGCTCCAATACCTAAAAAACCACTCAAAAAAGCCGCAAAAGCAGATTTTGCATTAATAATAAAACTCAATAAAGCAGCAGCAATTACCACTATCCACCAAGGCAATACCAATTGTAAAGCACCGCCAATAATAGCAATAAATAACGCAGGATATAAAATTGATTTCATCTATTTTGTATTTTTTAATAAATGCAAGATTAGAACTTAGTGGTTTGTCAAGTTAATAGTGTCGAGTTGTTTTTGAGTGAGTTTTGTT
>JAHDBT010000424.1 GCA_020630215.1 Bacteroidota bacterium | reverse complement strand
TAGACTTTATTTTTTTCATTTCACTTAATATCACTCATTCAACCTATTTCATGAAAAATAAAAAAAACATGGTATTAAGAACTTTCGGGATTGCTTTAATTTGTTTATTGACAATCCAATTAAATGTAAATGCTCAACAAACACTTCCGCAAAACTATCAATGTGTTTCTAGCAAAAAGGTTAAATGTGGAGGGGCTAAGAAAGCCTTTAATCCAACTAGTTTTAATAACAAAGAAGAATTATTATTTATTAGTGGCATGGTAAAAGATGCGGTTAGTAAGCAATTAATTTTAACCAAAGGAGAAGAAGTAAAAGTAAACGGAACAAATGGCGCAGTTGTTCATGCATCTTTTAGCAAAACGGGACATTACTCAATTGCTATTAATAAAAATTACTTAGCAAATCCTGCTCAACTAGTGATTAATATTGCAGGTTACCAAAGCATTGCTATTGCAGATATTAGCGACCTAGCGACTTATAAAAATATGGATTTACTATTAACAAAAAACGAAACGGTAATTTCGGCAGAACAAACGCCTAGCCCAAAAGTAAAAATGAATGATACGCCTTTTAGTCCATTTATTATGAAACTGTAAATAAAGGCAAAAAAAACTTGGACATGTTTATCTAAACGTTAAAAGTTTTGGCTTAAGCCGGGAGGCTTTATGCCCGTTACGCTCCAGCTGGGAGGCTGGACCGGGCAGCAGGGGCAAGCGTCCCCGCTTGAGCCAAAAGGGTTCAAAGCCTCCCGGCTTGTAGCAAAAAGATAAAGTCAAAACGGACAGTTATTTCTTTTGCGTCCCTTAACAAATACAATGGTGTTAATCTTTCTTTGATGTCCGATACGTTTACTCGTGTCGGGCATCTTTTTTTTAGAGATAATTAAGCAGCCTTTAATAATCACTCGTCTTATATGTATAGCTTCCCAAAGAAAATTCCTATCTTGCCTAGCGAAAAAAGTAGGCAAAAAAAATAAACAAGCATCGCCAATTAAAACTTAAAACAAACCAACTTGGAGAAATTTGAAATGGTAGCCAAAACCTTATTTGGCTTTGAAGAAATACTCGCAGAAGAATTACGAGCACTAGGTGCCGAAGAGATAGAAATAATGACCAGAGCCGTAAAATACAAAGGAGATAAAGCCTTGTTGTACAAAAGCAATTTGCATTTACGAACGGCTATTAAAATATTAAAACCCCTCCTATCTTTTAATGTAGGCAACGAAGACCAATTGTACCGAAAAGTAAAAAGCATAAAATGGGACGAGTATTTTTCGGTAGCAGAAACCTTTGCAATTGATGGTGTAACCAGCGGAAAAGTTTTTACCCATTCTAAATACGCAGCCCTGAAATCTAAAGATGCAATTGTAGACCAATTTAGAGATAAATACGGCGAACGCCCTTCGGTAGATTTAGACGAACCCGACCTGCGAATTAATATCCATATTGCAGGCATTAAATGCACGGTTTCTTTAGATAGCTCGGGCAGCTCACTAGGGAAAAGAGGCTATAAATTACAACAAGTTTATGCCCCTTTAAGCGAGGTAATGGCCGCAGGAATGATTTTGCTATCTGGCTGGGATAAAAAAAGTGATTTTATAGATCCGATGTGTGGCTCAGGGACTATTTTAATTGAAGCCGCTTTAATGGCACAAAATATTCCAGCAGGAAGTTTTCGACATTTTACCTTTGAAACCTGGAAAGATTTTGACGAAGAACTCTGGAATAAAATACAAGCAGCAGGCAAAGCCCAACAAATACCTTTTACTGGCACTTTACAAGGATACGATAACAATAGAAAAGCCGTAGCCATTGCCCAAGCAAATATAGACCGAGCAGATGTAGCCGATTTTGTTGCTGTAGAACAACAAGACTTTTTTAAATCGGAAGCTCCCGTTGCTGAAGGAGAGGAGGAAAACAAAGGAGGGATGATTATGATGAACCCGCCTTATGGCGAACGTTTGGACGAGGATAAGGATATGATACCTTTTTACAAAGAAATAGGCACGCACCTAAAGCATTTTTACAACGGTTGGGATGCTTGGATTTTAAGTGGCAATTTACAAGCCCTAAAATTTGTTGGCCTGCGTCCCTCTCGCAAAATACGCCTATACAATGGTCCTCTCGAATGTAAAATGCAAAAGTACGAATTGTATAGAGGAAGTAAAAAAGCGGCGAAACAAAAGTTGCCAAGATAAACACATTTGGTATAAAAAAAGGGACATTAATTTCAAAAAAATGAAATCAACATCCCTGGGATAATTGTAACTTGGTATTTTAATTATGGAAAAGAAACTATACGGCTGCTGCACCAGCTGCTGCAACGGCATGATCGTTTTCAACGCTGCTACCGCTTACGCCAATGGCACCAATAATTTCGTCTGCTTTATTTTTAATAGGAACACCTCCTGGGAAAGAAATCAATCCACCATTAGAATGTTCGATGTTGTATAAGCTGCCACCAGGTTGCGAAAGACTACCAATTACGCCCGTATCCATATCGAAAAAACGTGCGGTTTTGGCTTTTTTTAGCGAAATATCTGCCGAGCCTAACCATGCGCCGTCCATACGTACAAACGCTAGGATGTTTGCGCCTGCGTCTACAACGCAAATATTCATTTTAGTATCTAGTTCAACAGATTTTGCTTTAGCAGCAGCAATTACTTTTTCAGCTTGTGCAAGTGTAATATTCATGTTTATAGTTGTTTTGGTTTATGAAAAAATGAGGACAAATAATGAGATGACAAAGCTACAAATGTTAATGGGAAAAACCAATTGTTTTATAGATTTATCTCCATGTAAAATAGTGTCCTTTGTTCAGAGATGTTTTTTAATTATTGCTGCTATTTCATCCATCCTACCACGGGGGGCGGTAACAAAATGTTTACTTTTATCATATTTAAAACCAAACCCATCGCCCACAAATCTAGGATAAACATGCAAGTGCGAATGAAAAACAGATTGATGTGCTGCCTCTCCATCTGCCAAAAACAAATTAACCCCTTCACATTTAAACTCCGATTTTCTTAATGCCGCATTCATTTGTTGCGCTATTTTCATCATGTGCATAAGGGTGTCTGTATCAACATCTTTCATGTAAGGTGCATGGTATTTTGGTACAATCAGTAAATGCCCTTCGTTAACAGGTTCTAAATCTACAAATACCACTACCTTTTCATCTTCGTAAATCATACTTACAGGGAGTTTGCCCGCTAGTATTTTACAAAATACACAATTCTCTTTCGCTTCTTTCATGATTTTTATTTTAGTAGCCAGTAGCCAGTAGTCAGTTTCCCGTTTCCAACAATTCAGCCATTCAAGAATTTAACCATAAAACAATTCAGCCATTCAACCATAAAACAATTCAACAATAAAACTACTCCATCCCTAAACTACGCATCATAAATGTTTCTTCATCGCAATGACTTTTAATTTGTGCTGCCATAGATTTTCCCGAACCATGTCCACTATCGTAATCCATATAGAGTAAAACGGGGTTGGTTTGCGAGGAATTATTTTGCAAACGAGCAACAAACTTTTTGGCGTGTAGTGGGTCTACTCGGGTATCGTTTTCACCTGCTACAACTAGGGTAGGAGGTAAGTTTACCCCATGTTTAATATTGTGGTAAGGAGAGTAATTTAAAATATATTCAAAATCTTCTTGTTTTTCTGGATCGCCGTATTCTGGAATCCAATAGCGAGCAATTAAAAATTTGTGGAAGCGCAGCATATCTAGTAGCGGCACTTTGCAGATGGCTGCTTTGCAAATTTCGGGAGCTTGCGTTAACACGGCTCCAATTAATAAACCGCCATTACTGCCGCCTTTAATTACGATGCGTTGGTGATTGGTATATTTTTCTTGTACTAAATATTTGGTGGCATAAATAAAGTCATCAAACGTATTTTGTTTTTTATGCATCATGCCATCTAAGTGCCAATTTTCGCCATATTCATTGCCGCCTCTTATGCCAGCTTCTGCTACAATGCCGCCTTTTTTAAAGAAGGTGTAATGCCTAGCAAGGTAAAAAGGAGAAATGCCCACATTAAAACCTCCGTAGCCATATAAAAGTGAGGGGTTATTACCATCTAATTTAACATCCTTATGGTGACTTATAAACATCGGAATTTTAGTGCCATCTTTAGAAGGGTAAAATACCACTTTAGAAACAATATCGTCCATGTTAAATGGCGTTTTGCCTTGGTAAAAAAGTTGCCAATTGTCGAGCGTTTTGGCAGCTAATTGGTAGAGGCGAAAAGGACTGTTAAAGCTGCTCAGTCCTATGTACAAGCTATCCGATTCACGGTGATATTTTACATAACTTACATTTGCAATTTCAGGAAGTTTTAATTCTTTAATAAAATTACCTGCTAAGTCGTGAACTAATAAGCGACTTAGTACGTCTTTTTTATCTTGTATTATTAGGTGGTAATTGGTAACGATATAACTTTCTAAAACGGTGTCTTTTTCGTCATAAAGTACCGTCCAATCTTCAAATTTAGGTTTGGTTTTATGTGCGGTCATTAATTTAAAATTGGGAGCTTCGTGGTTGGTTAAAAAGTAAAGCTGATTGCCAACGGCATGAGGGGCAACTCTGTATTTTTGGCTATTATATATTTCGGTTGTTTCGTTATTAATATTGCCTGCTTTCCTAACTTTTAAATAATGTGTTGCATAAAAATCGCCTTCCGAAATAAAAGTGAGATCGCTGTACTGGGTATCTCGAATATCGACAATTAACTTAGAATCGTTTGCCGATAATAAAAATACATCTTCACTTCTGGAGCTGCCAATTTTGTGTAAATAAGTTTTAATAGGAATTTGCTTGGCTAACATTTCTTTGGTGCCTACATGTATATAGGCATGTTCTTCGTCTTTTGTCCAACTAAAATAGCGCAAGCCTTCTATTTTGGGGGCAACTTCTTCCCCTGTTGTGGTATCAATAATATAGTACGTATTAATTTCATCGCCTTTAAACTGTACGCCTATAGCCACTTTACTACCATCTTTTACATATACGGTTCCGCTAATAGAAGCTTTACCCGATGGATCCAGTTTTTTAGGGTCAAACAATAAAACAGACTCCCCATTTAGTTTGGTAAATAATTGATACTGTTGTTCGCCCTTTTTTTTGAAGTAGTAAAATTGGCGTTCTCCTACTAAGAGAATCGAACTTTCTATATCTCTATCTATATAAGCTGTAAAATCTTCTTTTATTCCTTCAATTGGCGGACAGTTTTCTACTAACCATGCTAAACTGCTTTCGTGCTGTTTGCGTGTCCATTCAATTACGCTTTCATCGGTTTTGTCTTCTAACCAACGGTAAGGATCGCTTACTTCATGACCGTGTATTGTTTCCTTAATTTTTTGACGATGTGTAGCAGGAGGGTTAAAGGCTATTTGTTCCATGTTGCGGGTGTTTTGTCTGTTTTTAAATTAAATTAGTTTGTTCAAGCTGTAAAGGTAAGATTTAATTTGATATATGGCGAATTGTATGGTATCTCTTGGGGAAGAATAAAGTGTTTTAACCATTTAGCTACAAAGCAATAGGATGGTGTTGATATGGTAGTAGCATTTACCCAACATGAAACTGACTAATAAAGTTAATAAAATCTTCTCGTCGTCGTCGGGGTATTTCTATTGATTTACCATCTTCCATAATTACATACCCATTTTTATCGTATCGTTTCATAAAATTAATATTAATAATATGCGAACGATGTACTCTAACGAAAATGTTTGGTGGAAGAATATCTTCAAAATCTTTAAGGGTTTTGGTAGCTAGTAGGAGCGGTTGTTTATCGAGATGAATTTGTGTGTAGCCTCGGTCGGCTTCGCAGCGAAGAATATTATCAATGGTAATAAACTCTATACCAGAAATAGTAGGCAGCCCAATTTTGCGTATATCGTTATTTTTATAATTGGCAATTAGCAGATCCAATTTTTTATTCGTATATCGAGCATTGCGTTCTTGTAAGCGCAATACCGATTCTTGTAATTCTTTGTGTTTAATAGGTTTGGTGAGGTAATCTACCGCACTATATCTAAAAGCTTGTAGCGCGAAATCATCAAAGGCGGTAACAAAAATAACTTCAAAATTTATGCTATCTATTTGTTCTAATAGCTGAAAACCAGTAGTGCTTTCAGAAAGTTTAATATCCAGAAATACCACACCAGGATTACACTTTTTTATCAGTTGTAATCCAGAGGATATATCATTGGCCTCTCCCAGTAATTTTACATCAGGGCAGTACATAGCCAAGTTATCACGAAGTGCTTTACGATAAGCTAATTCGTCATCAATAATTACAGCTGTTATCATGTGCGAAGTGGGTTTTGACTGTTCAGCCGTAAATATACATTTTAATATGGAATTTTTCTAGTAGTTCGCCATGTATTTATTTATTCCTTATTCTATAGCTTGAACTTTAGAAATTTACATATCTTTAGTTTTTTTTAAAATCCAGCAAATGAGCACTTCTTTTTATTGATTGCTTATTACTATTTAGCAATCACTAAATTAAATAGTAGCACGTAGTAGGTACGCTTTGCTTTAGTAACGTTTAAAAAATAAATCCGACAATTTGTACGTAGAGGTTTTGTGCT
>JAHDBT010000423.1 GCA_020630215.1 Bacteroidota bacterium | reverse complement strand
GCACAAAACCTCTACGTACAAATTGTCGGATTTATTTTTTAAACGTTACTAACACAAAAATAGCTCACCAAAAATTGCAAGAAACTTAATACACACTGTATTAAATGCTAACAAAATAATACTTTTTACGTTTGTGTTCATACTTAACGGCTACCCTTCTTTTATTATTGTTGATGCATTAGATTAGGTTATGTAAAAAAACGTTGTGATTCAACATCTCTTTAAAATCTTTTTTGAATATAGAATAATGGCTATCGAACACCGAATAAAAATGCGGAGTAGTTGCAAAAAAACGTCTTTCTTCTTGCGCCTTATTTATGTGCAACTACTTAACTTACCGCTGCCATTACTTTTTTTAGTTCACTTACCGTTTGCACAGGTGCTTGGCAAGTATAGTTTTTACAAAAATAAATAAGTGTTTCGTTTTCTTGGTAACGATTTTGGAGCAGTTCGTAGGTTTTATTATCCGTTTTGCTAGCCATAAGAAGTTTATTGGCAATAAACAGGGCATTTACCTTTTTGGTTAGCACCTCTGCCTCCTCTCCTACTATTGCTATTTCGGCAGGTGGATATACGAGTTGCAAGGCTAAATTGGCCCACCTAGCAAAAGATTGGGCGTAGCGCGCTAGGGTATCTTCGATGGCTTTTAACATGTTAATACTGCGCTCTTTATAGGCTGTTTTATCTAACAGTATGCCTAGCCGGTACAAATTATTGGCCATCGTTGAATTTCCCGAAGGGGTTGCATTGTCGTAAAACTCCTTTTTGCGTACAATTACATCCGTTTGCGATTGTGTTGTATAGTAAAATATAGGATTTCCTGCCTCGCTAAAATGGTCTAGCACATATTGTGTGTACTGGTCGGCTAACTGCATCCATTTATCGTCAAGGCTAATCTGATATATGCTTAATAGCGCCTCTATAAGCAGCGCATAATCATCTAAAAAAGCAGGATATAGCCTTTTGCCATTTTTATAGGTATGGTATAGGGCTAAATCACCTTCCTTTACCTGATATTTTTCTAGTAAAAAATGCATGTTTTTTAGTGCCGTATCTTTATAATCCTCTTGTCCTAGTGCTTCGTAGGCTTGTGCAAAGGCGGTACACATCATGGCATTCCATCCTAAAATAATTTTATCGTCTAAGCCTGGTTTTATGCGTTTATCTCGTTCTGCTAGTAAGTCTTGTCTATTATTTTTAAGCACTCTTTTTAGGGGTTCTTCTTCGTAGCCAATTTTATCGGCAAAAGCTTGATAAGTAAAATGGCGGTTTAGTATATTTTTGCCTTCCCAGTTTCCTGTTTCGCTTACCTCGTAAAAGCGGTTAAAAATAATGGCATCATCCTGCAAAATGCGGTCTATTTCGGCTTTATCCCACACATAGAACTTACCTTCCTCTCCTTCCGAGTCGGCATCGTAAGACGAATAAAAACCTCCTTCTTCGCTAGTCATTTCTCGTTTTATAAAATTGAGGGTTTGCTCAATGGTTTCTTGGTACAGTGGATTTTGGGTTATTTTATAGGCTTTGGCTATTAGTCCTACGAGTAAGGCATTGTCGTACAACATTTTTTCAAAGTGGGGGACTAGCCATTGCTTATCAACGGTATAGCGTGCAAAGCCGCCACCTAGTTGGTCGTAAATTCCTCCGTATATCATTTTATCAATAGAAAACAAAGCATGTTTTAGGGCATCTTTTGCTTGTTTATTGCTTGCTTGATAATAGTTGAGCAAATAATGCAAGCTCATGGTGCTAGGAAATTTAGGTGCGCCGCCAAAGCCGCCATCGTCTGTATCGGCATTTTTGAGGAGGGTTTGGTAAATGGCATCGGGCAGTTCTTTTCCTAGGGGTTGTTGGTAGTTTACATCTAGCACGGCACTTTTAAAAAAGAGGCTGTCTTGCGTGCTAATATGGTAGGTTAATTGGTTGGCTTGTTGGTCTACTTCGGTTCTTTTAGTGGTAAAGGCATTGTGAATACCTTGCAATACTTGCATCCAACTTGGGCGGTTATGCATGGGTTGAGGTGGGTAATAAGTGCCACCAAAAAAGGGTTTGGCATTGGGTGTTAAAAAGCAATTGAGTGGCCAACCGCCTGCTCCTGTTAACACCTGTACTGCTTCCATGTAAATACTATCTAAGTCGGGACGTTCTTCTCGGTCTACTTTTATATTTACAAAATGCTGGTTCATAAAAGCGGCAACGGTTTCATTTTCAAACGATTCTCGTTCCATTACATGGCACCAATGGCAGGCAGCATAACCAATGCTAATTAATATAGGCTTGTTTTCTTGTTTAGCTTTTGCGAGTGCGGCTTGGCCATAAGGATACCAATTTACGGGATTATGTGCGTGCTGTAGCAAGTAAGGGCTTAACTCGTTGGTTAGTTGATTGGTGTGTTTAGGAGGAGATGTTTGCATAGTTTTTTTTTGTAGCAGTTGCTTTTGTAACAGGCAAAAGTTTTGGATGGGATGGATTGTTTTGTATATAAATAAGCTAAGTAACGGTAAAAAAATAGCCTGCTGCTTGTGTTTATTTAACAACAATGCAGCAGGCTATCATCATACAAGAATAATTAGCAACAGGTGTTAACCAATCATTCCATTTTCTTTTACTTTTTTAATGTACCGTTCTATGGCCATGGTCATAGAGGGCGAACCAGGTTCTGGTGCTTTCACATCTAAGCGTAAATTGTGTTCAATTACAGCTTTAGAGGTAGTAGGTCCGAATGCGGCAATACGGGTTTCGTTTTGCTTAAAATCGGGAAAGTTTACGAAGAGCGATTTTAATCCTAGTGGGCTAAAAAACACAATCATATCGTAGTAAATATCTTTCAGGTCGGATAGGTCGGCGGCTACGGTTTGATATACGTTAGCCATTTTATAAGTAAATCCCGACTCGTTTAGGTAAGTTACTAAGGCACCATGTCTAGTACTAGAACATGGCAACATAAACTTTTCGTTTTTCTTATGTTTTTTCAGCACGTCCTTCAATCCATTTACATGGCTTGTTTTACCATAAAACACCTTTCGTTTGCGATACAGAATAAATTTTTGCAGATACAGGGCAATTGCTTCTGAAGCGCAGAAGTATTTTGTATCCTGTGGCATTTTAATTCTCATTTCTTCGCATACACGAAAGAAATGGCTAATGGCATTTCGGCTTGTAAATATAACTGCAGTAAAATCGAGTGGATTAATCCGGCTTTTTCTAAATTCCTTTCCTGAAATACCTTCTACCTGTATAAAGGGTCGAAAATCAATTTTCAGGTTAAGCTTTTTTGCTAATGCGTGATAGGGAGATTTAGCGTTAGTTGGTGCAGGTTGGGAAATGAGTATAGACTCTACTTTCTTCAAAACAATGTTCTCTTGGCTCACCAATGTTGAACTCATACGCAGCGTTAATCGTATTTTGGTTAAATAATGGCTAAATGCTACTCAAGCAAACCAACTCAATTTATTTGATATAATAAATAGGGCTGCCTATAATATATGCGATATTTTAGGGCTTTTGGCTGCTTTTTCTACATTATACTTGACTAATATACTGTTGTAATAATTTGTATATAACAAGTAAGGGTGCAATTTCAAAGGTGCAAAGGTACAGAAAAAAATGAAACTTATGAAAGGTAATGAATTCTTTTCCAATAGAAAATCCTCTTTGTACAATATACGCTGCGCTTAACAATAGTAAAAAAAGCATGAAGTAAAGCCCAATTTGTGCAAGCCAAGGTTGTGCAAAAGCCATTACAATTAAAACAGGTAACATAAAAGTAACCAATACGCTATTAACGATTTTTAAATTAAAAATGTAAAAATGTATTGTATCGCCAATGGGCAAAATATTGGCAATGCCAGCTAAAACAACATTGCGTAAAAACACATAAACACCAATAACTGCCATTACAAATAACAGTAACTGAATGTTATTAAAATGGTTTAACAAACCAAAATATCGGAGTAATAGATACCCTAATGTGCTAAATACCAGCACAATATTGGTCATCACCAAAACATTTACCATCAGTTGTCCGTGGTTATAATCCTCAAAAAACTGCTTCGACAGGTTTAAGTTCCAGACCGAACGATACACCCGTTCCATATAATTGCTAAAAACCTGGTTGAGTGTTACTAGGAGAATAACGGCTAAAAGGAGCAAGTAAAAAATTAAATCTTTAGAGCGAGCTTTTTGTTTAATTGGCTGTAAATCGTAAACTGTTTCTAGGGGCAGTACTTCTATAACAGGTTCGGGTATTGCTGCGGTTTCGGGAGGTGTTGCAGCAGGTAAATTAGCAGGAATAATGGCGGCGGCTTCCTTTAATTTTGCTAGGCTATCTAATACTGCCGTACTAGGCCATCCTGTACTATCAACAGGAAACGCTTCGTTAAGCATTTTATTTAGGGTAAATGTATGGCGCAAATACCAATCGGCAGGTTTTGTTAAGGTTTCCTTATCGGCATCTTGCCAAAGCGTATCTATTGCTGTAGCAACAGATTGTTGTCCGTAGCTATGATGCAAATGAAGTGTTACCAGTATAAATATTAAAAGAAGGGTTTTCCACATAAAGCAAATATACAAGGCCATCCATCAAAAAAAAATCTTTTCTTAAAAAAGTGCTAAAAAAAATGCCTTTTCAAGAATAAAAGCAAAATGATAGTTGTCAAATAGCCGTTGTTAAGCAGTAATAGTATTAAAAATTAAGCCGTTAGGTGTTCTATCTAGTAGAAATTGCTTAATTTTAAAGTTCCTACAAACAGCTTTTCAAAATTTAAATTATTTTTTTCAAAAACATAAAATTACTTATCCATGAAATTATTAAAAAAAGTTATGATGTTAGTATTAGCACTCACTATTACTAGCAGTGTTAGTTTTGCTCAAAGCGCACGCAAAACTGCAAAAGTTAAAGATTCGAGACAAACAGTTCAAACAAAAACGCCAGCAGAAAAGGCTAATAGAATGGCTAAAAGACTCACCAAAAGATTATCTTTAGATGCCAAACAAGCAAACTCGGTGCATCAGCTTTTACAAGATTATGCCGTTGAATTTCAAACCCTAAGAGATGAGAAGGCACAAAGTACAGATAGAACCGCTGCTAAAGAAGCAATTGTTGCCTTACGTGCTCGCTTAGACACAGATATGTACAAAATATTAAATCCCGACCAACAACAAGCTTATATCCAGTTTAATGAAGAACGGGAAGCTAAAAGAGCAACTAAAAGAACGGAAAGACAACAAAGCAAGCGTAGGTAATGCCCCCATTATCTAATCCGTGCTAAAATGTTCTGTTAAGTAATGGCAAAATTAGCACAACAATTACCAATCCGCTATCTAGGTAAACTAGGTAGCGGATTTTTTTTGTTCAAGCAGTAGACTTGAGATATAAGTTTTGGCAATTGATTTTCGGAAAGAAGGCACTAATGGTAAGTAACAGTAAAAAATAACTTGAGTAGTAGTAGGAAGATTATTATTCTTCTAGTTTGAAATTGCGGTCTGTGGTTTCGATTAATCCGATGCCTTTGGCGAACCAGTAGTTGTAAACTTCATCCCATACAGGGCTGTCATCTCCATATTGAAAATCTGGGTAAAGGGTAACGCGAAATCTAGCTTCTACGAGAATTACATCTTCGTATTCAATGCCATTGACTTCGTGCTGGTCGAGATGCGCTGCCAATCTACTATTCATTCTAATCCTGGCAACAACTGGAGGTGGTACTACTCCAGGTTCATGAAGTACGATATGTGTCATGTGTCCGAAAACGCCTTCCCAACCGTCAGCATCTTCATATTCATCATCAAAAGAAATTCCAAATGGAATCATTATTGGATAGCCGTTGGGGTTTAGATAAGTTAAGTCCAACATATCCTCTATCCATGAGCGAGCGTCAAGCTGATCATCTGTAACATAGTCTACCCAATTATCACTAAAAAATACTCCCTCAAACAATTCTATTTCTTCCCAAGCATTTTCGTTTATAAAATGATTTCCATCTCCGAGAAATATAAAACCGCCATTGCTACTCACACAGCCGAAGGGAATTTCTATATCCGTATCGTCAAGAATTGCAACACGCTGATCTATAATATTAGTATTATTGACTATGGTATCGGGACCAAAATGCAATTCAAAAGTTGTAAGATCGTTACTGAATTTTTGTGTGGTGTTGTAGCTTGGCAAAACATACTCACAAGCATCAATATCTGAGAGGTCGTCTTGTTCTTCGTCTTCGCAACCTACTGCAAAAAAGATGAACAAACAGAAAATGGGGAAAGATAGGTATTTCATTGTTTTAAATTGGAGGTTATTATTTCTAAAAATGAAGTCATTTCTCAATAATACGTATTTTTTTAAAATCATCAAAAACATTATGAATATTTCTGAAGCCATTATATCGCTTTTACCTATTCGTATAAGCACAAATTTTTTACCTATCAATCAATAACTTATTGTTCAAGCGTTACTAAAGCCAATACAAATTTTACTATTTTTGAGCCTTTCAACAAAAAGGATGCGATTTTATAAATAAGTGCCTTTGTTAAAAAAAATTTATTCACCTCCGCATCCTACAAAATATATTTACCATGAAGTTTGCAACTAAAGCGGTTAGAGCAGGCA
>JAHDBT010000422.1 GCA_020630215.1 Bacteroidota bacterium | reverse complement strand
CCTGAACAAAACAATCGCACATAACGGTTCATTTTATTTCGCATCCATCACTTAGATCCAAACTGTTATGACAAAATCATTCTTATATTCCCTAGTTGTCATTGCCTTTTGTTACTTGTTGCTGCAATCGTGTAAAAAAGACGAGAACAATGGGACTGACAACGGAACGAACAACAACGATTCGACAACAACGGTAACCGATACTTTAGCACCCTACCTTAAATTTATTGAGGCTTCTACACAACGCTCGGGCAACGCTGCTGCTGGCTACGAATATTTAGTTTATGGAAATTATGTGTCCAGCGGATTCCCCTATTCGGTGTTTGAAACTTTAGGGCCTGCTTTTAACAACGATAACCTACTAGGACGAACAGGCGACAACGAAATTGTGCCTTATAATTTTACAGCCGTAGAAGCTCCAAATGGTATTAAGGTAGTAGGACCAAACTGCTTACAATGCCATGCGCAAAAAATTAATGGCGAACTAATTGTTGGTCTAGGCAATGCCATAGATGATTACACGAGCAACCAAAACAGCATAATTGCTGCTGCCGACTTTTTTGTCGATCAAGGCACGCCAGAATGGGATGCCTACGAAGCTTTTAGAAGAGGCACCCTAATAATAGGGCCACAAATTGTTACCGAAGTACGAGGCGTAAATCCTGCCGATAAATTATTTGCCATTTTATCTTCTCATAGAGATAAGGACCATTTAACTTGGCATGAGGAAGAAGAAATTAATATTCCTGATGAAGTAGTGGTAACCGATATTCCTGCTTGGTGGCATTTGAAAAAACGTAACTCCATGTTTTATACCGCTTTAGGACGAGGAGATTTTGCCCGTATCATGATGGCCTCCAACTTATTAACAATGACAGATTCTTCCGAAGCCAGAGTAGTTGACAATCGTTTTGCCGATGTGCAAGCCTTTTTAAACTCCATAGAACCGCCTGCCTATCCGCAAGCAATTAACGAAAGTTTGGCCCTAGAAGGAGCGCAAATTTTTGCACAAAACTGTGCTAGTTGCCATGGCACTTATGGCGATACCGATACCTATCCCAATTTGCTTGTGTCGCTAGATTTCCTACAAACTGATCCTATGTTGGCCCAAACCTACTCTGCAGAACAAGATTACCTAAATTGGTACAACACGGGCTGGTTTTCTAAAGCCCCTAATGCCGCCAGATTTGCCTTAGAACTCGGCTATATTGCCCCTCCCCTAGATGGCTTGTGGGCAACAGCTCCTTACCTACACAATGGCTCCGTACCCAATATAGAAACCCTACTTAAAAGCGATGTCCGTCCTACTTATTGGTCCCGTTCTTTTGAAACCAATTACGAAGATTATGACTTTAATAACCTAGGATGGAAATACACCGTAGAAGCTAGTGGCGCAGGAACAAAAGTGTATGATACAACTATAGAAGGCTATACCAACACAGGACACACTTTTGGCGATCACCTAACAACTCCCGAACGCAACGCACTTATTGAATATCTAAAAACATTATAACAATTAATTCCCTTTGCCTCTAAAGGTTGAAGTAGAGAAAATTCCCAAATTTTCTCTACTTCACTCTTACAACTCGCAATCACAACACACAACAAAAAACTTACATCCAAAAAATCACCCATCTAAAAACAATAATTCACACTTTTATCAAGTTTTCCTCCTACACTATTTTTATGCAACCCATCCCCCAAAAAGTAGAACTTATAGATAGTTCCTTGCCTAACATCCCCTAACCCTAAGACATTACCCACAAAACTTAGGCTAAATACTTGCCTAAAAACCACCAAAACAGTAAATAAAAATCGAATAGTATCATTTTTTCATTCCATTACTTACCTTTGCACCTAAAATTACGGTTAAATGAAAACTGCGACAAACATTAATGCATGGATTGTTGCTACACTCTTATCCCTCTTTTTTATTAGCGCATTTTTGCCTGACACCGCCGTTTATGCCCAAACAGGACTATATCCCGGTACCACAACAGGTAATATTTTCGATAAAAATCGGAACAAACGCGATTATGATCGCTACGATTTAGAAAAATTTTTTAGTGAAAAAGAACTAGAGGAAGCAGAACTCAACAGCGACACCGCCCGATTAAAGCAAATGCTTATGGCAACTCCCGAAGAGTTGCGAAAACTAGGCGCATCGGAAGAACTGATTCAACGCCTAATGGAATTAAACAGCCTACAAGATAGTATTGGGCTGGTAGAAATGGGCAAAGAACGGGAAGCCATGGAAGAAAAGTACAAAGGCACCATGGATAGCATCAGCCTTAAAGATTTTAAAAAGCTGATAGAAATTGAAAAACGAGACCTTATTGATAGGGCTTTGGCTTTACCCGAAGCTTATATCTACGGGCATCAGTTTTTTAGGAATTCCAATCTTAAAATTTTGTTCGATACCGAACAGGAAATTAGACCCCCCGATAATTACAAGCTTGGCGTAGGCGACGAACTCAACGTGGCTATGTGGGGAAAAATTGACTACAACCGAGTGTTTGTAGTAGAAGAAAATGGCTCGATTAATCCCGAACTGGCAGGGCGTATTTATGTGCGTGGGCTTACCTATACGGAAGTAAAAGAACTCATCAAGGAAAAATTTGCGAAGGTATACGATCTCAAAAAGTCTAATATGGATGTAACCATTACTTTTTCTCGTATTATTTCGGTCAACTTTGTGGGCGAATTACTAAGTCCTGGTACCTATCGTTTTCCTGCGGCTACCTCTGTTTTTAATGCTTTGGTAGCTATTGATGGACCTAATCAGCTAGGTTCGGTACGAGAAATTTTTATTAAACGAAATGGCAAAACCGTTAAAACGCTCGACATCTACAAATACCTTAACGACCCCGATAGTCAGCAAGATTTTTTCCTAGAAGAAAACGATTATATCGTCATACCGCCAATGAGAAAAGTGGTTAATATTTCGGGGCAGGTGCGTAGGGAGTTTAACTACGAATTAAAAAACAATGAAGGTTTAGCAGATGTGATTGGTTTTGCTGGCGGATTAAAAGCCGAAGCCTTTACCAAAAACATCAACATAAAACGCTACCGCAATAATCAGGAAGTGCTGATTGATGTAAACTTAGACAGCCTGCAACGAGCAAACCAAGATTTTGCGGTAAAAAATGGCGATAGTATTTTTGTGTACCGTGTGCCTATTGGCTTGCGTAATTATGTGCAAGTAACAGGAGCCGTAAAGGTACCAGGGAAATACGAAGTACGTAAAGGAGATAAAATTACCGACATCTTATATAAAACAGAAGGCGTACTAGACGAAGCTGATTTAAATAGGGCTTATGTGATTCGATTAAAAGAAAACCAATCGAAATTAATGATGCCTTTTGATTTACGAGATGTGCTAGAAGATGAACAATCGCCCGATAATTATTTGCTAGAAAACCTAGATACCATACAAGTACTTTCGCACAAGGAATACCGACAGGATTTTACGGTACAAATAAGTGGCGCAGTACGTAAGGAAGGGGAATATGAATATGCCGAAGGCTTGACCTTAAAAGACATTCTTTATTTTTCGGGCGGCTTAAATAAGGAGGCGGCTAATAATAGGATTGAAGTGTCGAGGGTGATTAAATTTACCGATGAGGAGACGGGAAAAAGTGCTAAGGATAGGATTGTTGTAAAACGAGTGGAAGTAAACCCCGATATTAGTATTGACCAAAACGCTGCCGAATTTGAACTTAAACCCTATGACCATGTATTTGTTAGGTTATCGCCCGATTTTCAGGAGCAGCAGATGGTTAAAATTTATGGCGAAATTGTATATCCAGGCGAGTATCCTTTATTAAGTAAAGAAGAAAAATTAACGAGCTTAATTGATAGGGCTGGCGGATTAAATGGTTTTGCTTTTAGTAAAGGAAGTAGGCTATACCGTAATGAGGATAGTATTGGCTATGTTTTATTGGATGTAGATAAAGCCTATCGAAAAGCGAGGAAAGTAAAGTTTAATTATATTTTGGCCGATGGCGATTCGATTTTTGTGCCTAAACTAAACAATGTAGTTACCCTAAGCGGTGCAGTACGGCACTTTGAGGTAGATTCGGTTATTTCACAAATTAGCGTGCCTTTTGAAGGCAAGCGACGCAGGGCTAAATATTACATCAATCGTTATGGAGCAGGCTTTAGCCGCTACGCTAAAAAGAAACGAACTTACGTGGAATTACCGAATGGCAATATCAAACAAACACGTCGTTTTATGTTTTTTAAAATTTACCCAAAAGTAGAAAACGGCTCTACCGTATTTGTAGATATTACCGACCGTAAACGAAACGAAAAAATACGCCTAGAACGCAAAAAGAACCGAAACTGGAATGATGCCTTTGATAGCTTCTCCTCCAAAGTAGCAACCGTATTAACCATTTTGGTGCTGGTGCAACAGGTAAGGACGCAGTAGGGGAATTGGTTGAATTGCTGGAATTGTTGAGTTGCTAAATTGCTGGATGTCTAGTGCCTGTATTTTGTATGCGAGTAAAATCGCTACGTTCCAATCTGGAGGACTGGAACGGGTAGTGAACGGGGAATAATAAATGGCGGGAAAACCTCTTAATTATTTTTCTACTACACTCTCTACATTCCCTTCTAAAAACTGGGTGTTAATGACATCTCCTTTTTTAAGCTGTTTAGCATTGTTAATCGCTTTTCCATTGAGGCGCGTGATAGAAAAACCTCTTTTTAACAACTGTTCTACATCAAATAAAGCGAGGGTGCGCTGCCAAAAATTGAGTTGTAATTGTTGGTGTTTTATTTTTTGTTTAACGCCCAGCTTTAATTGCTGCACCTGCCGATTTAAATCGTGGTTGGCTTGCAAAAACCTTTTATCAATGCTGCTTTTTAGTTGTTGGTTTAAGTAGGTTAACTGATTGGTAGCCCCTGCTAAACTTTGCAGCACTTCGCTCCTTAAAGCAATCATTAACTCCTGAATGTGGTACTCAAAATCTAGTTGGTGAGCAATTAAAAATTCGGCGGCGGCGGTGGGTGTTTTTACAGACGTATGCGCTACCATATCTGCAACGGTTTCGTCTTGCTGATGTCCGATGCCTGTAATAATTGGCAATGGGAAACGGGAAATAGCGTGGGCGATGTGGTAATTGTTAAACGCTTCTAAATCGAGTTTGCTGCCTCCTCCTCTAATAATTACCACCACATCAAACTCCGATAAACGGTGGGCAATTTTCACCAATTGTTCAATCAATGCTTTTTCTACTTGTTCGCCCTGCATAGCCGTTTGAAAAAGCGTATGGTGAAAAGCATAATGGTAGGGATTATTGGCCAGTTGATTAATAAAATCGCCATAGCCAGCAGCCGTTGCCGACGAAATAACCGCTACCCGTTGCAAGGAAATAGCTAATTCGTTTTGGGCATTGAGGTCCATTAAATCTTCGTCTTGTAAACGTTTAATGGTAGCTAATCTGCGCAGTTCTAGTTCTCCCATTGTTACCGATGGGTCGAGGTCGTCGATGGTTAGTTTTAGGCCGTATACGGGGTGAAATCCTAGGGAAACACGCAGTAGTACCTTGTTGCCTTTTTTTAATAATTGCAGCGTATCGGTACCAAACTTTTGCTTTAAATAAAAAAACTGGTTGTACCAGATAACCGCCTGCATTTTAGCCGCTAGTTTATTATTCCGTTTTTCTATTAAATCTAAATACGCATGTCCGCCCGACGATTGCGAGAACTGTGCAATTTCGGCCACAACCCAAAAAGAACGGACAAAAGAGGCATCAATTAGCCCCTTTAATTGCTCGTTAAGCTGCGAAAGTGTGATGAATGATGTTGTCATAATTGTATAATAGCTTGTTACAATAGTTTTTATATTGTATCTTGCCTCCAAGATAGGAATAAATAAAATGATAACTATGAATTTATTGTTTATTGTAGCAGGTGTTATTGGAATTGCATTATTAGCAGGCATTTTTATGTTTGGTTACAATATGAGCGATAGAAGTTCTATTGGTGTAGAAATTGAGTTTGACTCCCCTTCGGAAAAACAACCTACTATAGCCGAATTGGTTGGCATTTATTTAGATGGGCAAACAGTTGGGCTACCTCCCAAAGTAGCAGATGCCCCTAACGAAGCAGCAGACGAAGCCGAAGCAGATACTGATGCCGATGCAGACGCAGACGCAGAAGAAACGACCGAACCAACTACTGCCGAAGACGATAATGCTGAAACGGCGGAAGATTTAAAGGAAGAGTTGGTTACAGAAGAAGTGGAGAAAAAAAAGAAAAAAAAGAAAAAAAGAAAGAAAAAGAACAATCAAACCGCTAGCACGAATAAATATCTTTTGAAAAACTTTCAGTTTAACTTGCGAGATGCGGTTATTTACGAAACCATTTTGCGTAGAAAATACTAACATAAATTACACAGATAGCTCCCAAGTTCGGTTTCGGATATTGGGAAATCTCAAAGTGGAAAATGTAAATTTATTTTTGTACCATTCCTAAATGGCTTTATTGCCAAATTGTTTTTACTGGCTCCTGAAGCAGCATTTCACCTCCTTTGGCAGCATCCAAATATTGCAAAAACTTATCAAGACTGCCACCTACACCAACTCGGTAAGCATTGTTTATATACTACCTA
>JAHDBT010000421.1:2960-6623 GCA_020630215.1 Bacteroidota bacterium | reverse complement strand
TATTTAGGCTCTATTATCTCCACATTATGGCAAACATCAACACTTCTGAAATAACGGCTTCCACCTCCAATTCTACAAAAATAATTATTCTATTTCATGTTATTTTATGGTTAGCCATTATACAACTGCTATTTAATATTACTGGTTTATACTATTCTTTTCAAGATTTATTTATAGAAGGAAGTAAAGAGATTGATGATGCCTTTGCCACTATTCCTATTTTGTTTTTTTTATTTTACTGGAACAGCCTTTTTCTTATTCCTAAATATTTAAACAGGGTTTCTTGGAAAAAATACCTTTTACTAATTAGCCTTAGTTTTATTTTCCTAATTTATTTAGCCGATTTTTTGTACGTTTTTTTTTCACAACAGGGATATACTTTTCAGATAGATAGAATGCATTTTTACGATTCGCTTATCGTATTTGGCTTAATAACAATTGCCCTCAGTACCAGTTTAGCCATATCGCAAAAAGCATTTATAACCGATAAGCAAAAAAAAGCCGCCGAAGAAAAACAAAAAGAAACCGAATTAAAGTATTTACTAGCACAAGTTAACCCACATTTTTTATTTAACACCTTAAATTCTATTTATGCATTATCAATCGTAGAGGACGCACCGCAAACAACAGAAGCGATTTTAAAATTGTCGGAAATAATGCGTTACCCTTTAAAAGAAGGACAACAAAAAAGTGCACTACTCAGCCAAGAAATTAAATTTATTGAAGATTTTATTGACCTACAAAAGCTGCGCTTAGGAGAGAAATACCCACTTCATTTACAGATAAACATCCCCCCGAATGCTAGCGATAAACCATTAAAAATTGCCCCTTTATTATTAATTCCTTTTATTGAAAATGCCTTTAAATATGGTATTAGCCAACAAGTAAATAATGCCATTGATATTGCTATTACTTCACAAAATAACCAACTTCATTTTACTTGTAAAAATTACCTCCATAAAGCCCCCAATACTTACTCCCACCAAATGGGCATTAAAAATGTGCAGGCACGGTTAGCTTTGTTATATCCCAACAAACATGAATTGATGATTGACGAAACCAATAAACAATTTATCGTGGATTTGAGGATGGAGTTGTAGGGTATTTAGTAATTGTCTGAATTTGGATTGCTTGGATGTATGGATTTTTTGGATGGGTTTAATCTTGAAGTTTGTTAGGGGTGTTTTTGAGGTGCTACTACCTTCAATTTAGTAATTAAATTAAAAGTACATTGCTAAATCATCCAATGTACCCCTCAATTTAGCCCATCGAAACTCCTTTAATATATCCTCCAATCCAGCTCCTCTAAATGTTAACAAAACCTTTGTTTTCATTCCCAAAACAGCTAATCTTTTTCCTCTTTTTACCCTAAAATGAAATTTTTTCAAAAAAATAAAAAAAAGGGTGTGACCCACTTTTGCGAATCCGTCTTAATGCCGAGTTGAGTGTAGTGATTTGAAGTAGGATACTTCAGGGGACATCCTTAGGTGGATGTCCCATTTTTTGTTTATAGCCTAGCAAATCCTAAAATTACCCCGAATTTCATACACAAAGAATTGACTTTCATTCTGATATTTACTAATTTATTTTTTATAGTTGCTTTTTGTTATCAATAAAAAGCCATTTTTTTTACTGGTTTTTTGCCTTTCTGCACTATTTAATTCCTTTTTAATCCAGTTGTTACCAAACGTGCTGTAGACATCATTATAAATTGTAAATACTCAAAATATAATGTTTTTGGAAACTTTTTCTTCCCTTCGTTAAAACAAAAAAAAAGCGTCTGATACTTATTCTTTCTTTTCTGTTACAAAAGTGCGTTTCTCCAAAAAAAACAGCCTGCAATTCAACAAAGCTCCCTATTTTTTCCTACCTTGTTCCTAGCATGATGCAGTTTTTAACTCCATATAGTTTAGTGGCTTTATTTGCTTTAGCCATTCCCGTGATGATACACTTACTGAATCGGCCAAAGCCTAAAGTAATCGCTTGGGGTTCGGTAAAGTATTTGCAGGAGGTAGAGGTGAAAAAATGGCGTAGTTTGCAGTTCAACCAAATACCTTTGTTATTGCTTCGTTTGTTGCTGTTAGGAGCTTTGGCCTTGTTACTCATGCAGCCTTTTTGGAAACAAACGCAACTACAAACCCAACCTATCAATGCGGTATATATTCACCCTAACTTACTTCCCTACACCAACTATCCCCCTATCCAAAACCTCCTCGATTCGCTAGGCAACAACAATTTACACCTCCATTACTTTGAACCTAATTTTCCGCCAGTCGATACGAGTAAGGTAAGGAACTACAAAGCAAAACTACAGGATAATTGGTCGCTGTTAAGCTGGCTGAGTTTTGAACAGGAGCAAGTAGAAATCGAGCAAAATACGTACGTTTTTTTGTCGGATTTAATGCAGCATTACCAAGGAAAAAAGCCTAGTATCCCTAGTAATATGTCGATATTTATATTGCCTACACCACATACGGGTAAACAGCTGTATCACCATCAATGGCTTAGTGCAAAGGAGCTACAACTACAATTTGCCATTAGCAATGCCGAACAATTATACTACCAAACACAAACCATTAATTGGCCACTTAATGCCACTACTTTTGCCTTGGAGGAAGTAGGCCAACTACAATTAATTGCTAGTACAGATAGCCTGCAAATACTAAGCAAAGATTCGCTCATTAATACCCAAATTCCCTTGTATAACGCCAATGAAAATAAGGACGCTTCTGCTAAAATGGAAACCTATATTGTACACGACAAAAACCGTAAACAAGATGTACGTTACTTAACTGCCGCCCTTAAAGCCATTAGAAGCATCGAGAAAGTAGCACTCAATATTGAGGTCATGTCTACTCAGGCGTTTATCAAAAATACACCAGCCGTTTCCATCCTTTTTTGGTTGTCGGATAAAGAAGTGCCTGCTAGTTTATTAACAACACCCCATCCAATAACTATTATTCAGGATGCCGATTCTACACCTCCTTTACAAAAAACAAAATCGTTTATTTACCAATATCAACAGGGACAAAATACCTATCCTACCGTACTGCAACACAATGGTCAAAAAGCAAATAATTTGCCTAACAACAAGCACCCTATCTGTAGCGATGGTTTTGGCAATGCGCTTTTAAGCTACGAATCCTTAAATAATAATGGAGGGATAAGGTATCATTTCAGCAGTCGTTTTCACCCTAGTTATACCAACTGGGTAACAAGCGGAACCTTTCCTTTGTGGATGGCTGGTATTATTCAAAATCAGTACCTGCATACTAGTACACAACTAGCAGCGCACGATGTACGGGCAGGTAATTGGCAACAAATACGCCCTTTACGCCACAAAGCCCCCATATCTACACAAAAATCCCCGAATAAAATATCGCAATTGACGAGTTTATATGTACCTTTGTGGCTTTTTATTAGCATCCTCTTTTTGATAGAGCGAATATGGTCGCAAAGGGTTAAGGAAGACTAGCAAAGTAATACAAAACGCTTATTTGCCAAGTACCCAATACCATATACCAACTACTAAATATAAGTCATGGAAAAACTATTTAGCACTTTATATCAGGCACTTTCAAAAATACCGGGCATTGTTACCTTCGGCATGTGGATTACCATGTTTGTTGCTTGGTTGTATGGCAATGCTCCCGTAGCCAACTC
>JAHDBT010000421.1:0-2860 GCA_020630215.1 Bacteroidota bacterium | reverse complement strand
AAAATGCTTGTGAGCCTTAAATGGGATGATGCAACGCTTAACAAAATTCCACACCATGTAATTGCCAAATGCGTAGAGGAAGGGTGGGAGTATACCGAAAATGTGCTAGGAATTGAAGAAGTAGATTTTTTGTAGAAAATCCTTTTCACTCAACACTAAAAAATTATCAAATACGAGGAATAAAAACGGACTGCTAACAATGAGCGTCAACGAATGTTCTGACTACTCCGTGAAAAAAATCGTCAGCATGAAAACTGGCTACTGGCAGAGAGCGAAGCAACCGTTCTGACTACTGACCACTAATAAAAAAACAAATCAATGTTCAATCAATATCAACCCATTATAGAGCAAGCTTGGAACGACCGAAGCTTATTACAAAATGCCGATACCCAAGCGGCCATCCACGCCGTTTTAGAAGGTTTGGATAAAGGACATTTGCGAACTGCCGAACCAACGAGTGACGGTGAATGGCAAGTAAATGAATGGGTGAAGAAGGCGGTTATTTTATACTTCCCCATTGCCAAAATGGAAACCATAAAAGTAGGGCCTTTTGAGTTTCACGACAAAATACCTTTAAAAACCAACTATGCTGAATTAGGCGTGCGAGTAGTACCACATGCTATTGCTCGACACGGTGCGTTTATTGCGCCAAGTGCTATATTAATGCCTTCGTATGTAAACCTAGGAGCTTATGTTGATTCGGGAACAATGGTAGATACTTGGGCAACAGTAGGTTCGTGTGCACAGATTGGAAAAAACGTGCATTTAAGTGGCGGTGTAGGAATTGGTGGTGTGCTAGAACCCGTACAAGCAAGCCCCGTAATTATTGAAGATAATTGTTTTATTGGTTCTCGTTCTATTGTAGTAGAGGGCGTGCGTGTTGGCAAGGAAGCGGTATTAGGAGCAAACGTAGTCATCACCCAATCAACCCGTATTATAGATGTGAGTGGCAGCGAAGCCGTAGAACATAGAGGCTATGTGCCGCCTCGGTCGGTGGTGATTCCAGGAACTTATCCCAAAAAATTCCCTGCTGGTGAATACCAAGTTGCTTGTGCTTTAATTATTGGAAAACGCAAAGAAAGTACAGATAAAAAGACTTCTTTAAATGATGTGCTGCGAGATTTTAGTGTAGCAGTTTAAATTTGATAGGTAGCATTACCATACAGGGCGATGCTACCTATCAAATTTAAAGTGGATTTCGGTTTCCTTTTGTGAATAATGAGTTTGAAAAAAACAAATTCGATACGAATACCTTTATTGAAAGCTGGTGGTTAATGCTTTGTAACTTAAAATCGTCAGCAAGAAAAAATGATTTAGCAGTTAGGGCATTTAACAAATAGCCGAAAGCCAAATGGATACGAGTATGTTTTTTATAGACACTATAGAACTGCCACTAGATTAAAATCCACAAATCGCAAAACAACTGGTTCTGCAAAACCAGTCAAATAGAAACGGAAAGATTGCATAGAATTAAAATCACCTACGTTTCCAAAAGTTTCGTGATATTCATCAATTGGGATTTTAAATTTTAACCAACGTGCAGGAACGCCATTAACGACATTTTCTTCATCTATCAGAACTTCAGTGATAAATTCATCATCAGTATCCATTTCTGAATGCAAGGCTATTCCATATTGAACAAAAGCCTCCGTTTCTTCTAAAATATGGTCGTTGTTTAAGTCTTCATTATCTGGGTCTGGATCTCGAATAAGCGTAAAGGAAGTATTATTTTCAATAGAGATGGAGTTTCCTTCTGGGTTATTAAATTGGGAATACCTTCTAGGAATATTTGTGTCATTGGGCCAATCACCATTAAGGTATGATCGAAAATCATCATTAGATGGGTCTTGTTCTATTTGGTCATAAATACCCGCAGTAACAAGGTCAGGTCGGTTTAATTGTAATTCTTGAAGGTATTCACTAAATACAATTCTTTCACCCGCATTGTCTAAACCATCTAAACCCAAATCTTGTTCGTCACGAGCGGCATCACTTATAAAAGAATCGGAACTAGTAGTACTATTAGCAACTCGTGCCCATTTTGTGGTATCGGTATTTTCGGGTTCTGTCCCAACAGGTAAGCCAGTTTCAGAAGAAATGCGACCATCTTTTAATATATCTTCTGATACCGTTCCTAAATTAATGTATAAATATCCTTCATTTGATGGGTTTTCTAAGAATGGATCCATCAACCAAAACTCAAAAAACTCAATCTTGTCTAATATCACATCTGGTATGAAAGTATTTTTTTGGAAGCCTCCCCATCGAGTTGTTGGATTAGTTAAATGACCGTTAAAATCTAATGCTTCAATGTTAAAATTATAAGGGCCTCGTTCACTTGGAAAAAAGGCAAAATCTAAGGTTCTTATCGTGGTTGGAAATCCAGCGTAATCAGGGTACACTTCCGTTTTATGGATAACACGATTATAGTGACTAGCCATGGAGAGGGTTGGGCTACTAAGATTCGGGACATCTATGTAGTACAATGCGCTTTTTGCTCGATCATAATTATAAGCCCAATTATTAATAGCATCTGAATTATTAAAATTCTCTGTATTGGGAGTACTAGCTAATTTCCAGTGTAATGGCACTCCTATAGAAACCCTTGTTGTATCTACCGCACTACTTTCACCTGAAGGGTTTTCCTCATCTTCGCAAGCAATAAAAAGGAATGAAAAACAAAGCAACAAAAAGCCTTTATAAAATAGGAAATTTTTCATCATAATATTTGTATTTTAGTTAGTGTACTCTTTTGTTTTATTTATAATGTATTTATAACAGGATGTTTTTGTTATTAGTTCCTAAAACTTAGTGAATGAGAAAAAATAACCTCCACCAATTTAATTTATTCTATTTCCCA
>JAHDBT010000420.1 GCA_020630215.1 Bacteroidota bacterium | reverse complement strand
CAGGAAAAAAAGACAAGGCTTGGGTCATCAAGAACTTAGGTTTTGAGTCACTAGGAACGTTCTCGTCCCTTAACCATAAATTTCCTTTAAAGCAGGCAGCAATTCAGGATAAGAAAAACGAAAACCAGCAGCTTGTATTTTGTCGGCACTAACTCGGCTGCCATGTAGCACCACATCGGCCATTTCGCCTAGCAGTAAACGCATACCAAATGCGGGTGCAGGAATTAATATTTGAGGACGGCCTAATGCTTTGGCAATGGTGCTTACAAATGTTTTGCTCGTAACTGGATTGGGCGCAACGGCATTGTAAATTCCTTCCATTTTTTTGTTTTCTAGTGCTGCTATAAACATACTGCACATATCGTCTATATGAATCCAAGAATAATATTGATTGCCTTTGCCAAAATAACTAACAATTCCCATTTTTACTGGCATTGCTGTTTTGGGCAATGCGCCGCCTTCCTTGGTTAAAACAATGCCTATACGTAATAATACGCTGCGAATATCGGGATGTGTATGAATGCCCATTGCCGCTTTTTCCCATAGTTGGGTGGTGGTACTTAAAAACTCATTGGGTACACTACCTGCCTCTTCGTCTATCCATTTGTCTCCACTGTTTCCATAAAAACCAATAGCCGAAGCTCCTACAAAAGTTTGTACTTTATTCGGTATATTTTGTAATGATTTATAAAGCAGCTGCAAGCCTTGCACTCGGCTATCTACAATTAGTTTTTTGCGGGCGGCAGTCCAACGTTTATCAGCAACACCTGCACCTGCTAGGTGTACAATGGCATCGGCATTGGCAATAGCTGTTTGGTTAATTGTGCCAGCTTGCACATCCCATTGGTATACTTTTATCCGTTTATCTTTAGCAGCTTTGTTGCTACGACTTAAATGCATTACCGCATAACCTTTATCTAGCAATAAGCCACTTAAACGCTGCCCAATTAATCCCGAACCACCACTAATTAATATGCTTTTCATAAAAAAATATTGATAAAATTTGAAAAAGTAGTATCTTAGTACCATGCAAATTTCCCTAAAAATAAATATACTTTTTGTAAGCCTTTTTTGTTGTTGGATATGGAGCAGTACGCCCTATGAACAACTTTATGCACAAAATAAATTAAAGGATGGCAGCACAACAGCTACTAGCAATAATGATGCTGATAAAGCTTTTACAGGAAACAATCAGTCAGATGCAAAGTCTTTATTTAAAGCTGCCGAAAGCGACCTTCAAAACAACCAATTAGAACCTTGCCGAGAAAAAGCTTATGACGCTTTAAATAAATTGAGTTTAGAAAATCCAGTAATTAATAAAGCCTATCCTTATTACAATTTAATTATTGAAAGTTACAAAAAAGAACCTGAATTGATAGAAGTTGATTCGCTCAAAGGCATTATTGGTAAATTAGAACGGCTTAATTATGATAATGAACAACAAGGACAAATTAGAGGTTTATTTTTAATCATCATTTTATCCATTGGTGCTTTATATTTTATTTGGAATTACCGCCGCCAAATGATTAGCCAAAAAGAATTGCAATCATTAGGTATTATTGCTCAAAAAAACCAACAAATTGCACGCATGGAAGGTTTAATTGAAGGGCAAGAAAAAGAACAGGAACGCCTTGCTCGTGAATTGCACGATGCACTAGGAGCAGAACTAGGAATTGCCCAACAAACATTTTCTCGAATTGATGCTTACGAACTGCAAGACCAACACCAAGACACTTTTGAAAATGGGGTATTTTTGTTAAATGGGCTTTCGCAAAAACTTCGCAATATTTCGCACGATTTAATGCCTGTAACCCTAAAATATGGCATCATTAACAGCCTCGAAACCTATTTCCAAAAAATGGAAGCTGCCAGCGATTGGGAAATTGATTTTGAATATGCCGACGAGTTGCCCGAACAAATACAGCTATCTGAAGAACAAAAATTTAACCTGTACCGTATTGTTCAGCAATGCCTAAAAAATGTAAACGACCATGCCAATGCTACCCAAATTAAGGTGCAGTTAGCTATTAAAAATGAGCAGTTTCATTTAATTATAAAAGACAATGGCGCAGGCTTTAATCCAAATAATGTACACACCAAAAAAGGCATTGGGCTTAAAACCATCGAGTCTCGAACCAACAAAATTAAAGGCACTTTAGAAATAGATGCCGCCCCAAATGCAGGCACTTGTATTAGGGTGAGTTTTCCAATTTGGGAGGCCTAACGAACGAAACAGTTCAAATACCTCCTGCCAAAAACTACTTCAAGCGAACTTTCATAAATACAGGTTGATGGTCGGAATAGGCAAATTGTTGGTCGATGCCTTTTACCATTACCAATTCTACATTAGGCGAAAGGAGGTAATAATCGAGCAAAGTGCAAAATGTTTTGTCGATATTAAAAGGCTTGTACAATTTACGGTTACTAGGAATAGTTGGGTCGAAAGCCCATTGCCAATCGGGTAAATAATTGGGGTCTAGGCAGGCTTCGGTTTCGGGAGTCATACCGGGTTTTAAAAAGGTATTTTGGTCAAAACTATTCGGGCATTGATTCCAGTCCCCTCCTACAATTACATAATTTCCTTTGTCGTATTCTTCTAGTAAAGTGGTTTTTAGCACTTCCATTTGGTGCTGCTTAAAACGCCCTTTATCATAAGCCGATTTATGCGTGTTGATAACAATTAACTCCTTGCCATTTTGGGTTGGAATTCGCTGCATTAAAAAGCAACGGTCTAGGAAAAATAGCGACAAGGGCCATTTGTATTTTCCTGGTAATTTATGCCTAGTATTTTCCTTAATTTGATAGCGGCTGTAGGTTGCCAATCCACTTTCTACATCGCCTACTGGATTAAAAAATGGATATGGAATATGTTCTACTTTAAAGTTGGGCGTAAAAGCATAATTATAATTGGGCAAAGCTTCTGCTAGGCGACTTACGTGGTTAATATACCAGCTTCGTTTTGCACGGGTATCAATTTCTTGCAGTAAAATAAAATCGGTTTGGGGAGTGCTTTGTAGCGTTTTGGTAATGCCTTTAAAATTTTTAAACGACCATTGTTTTTTTGGGGTAACCATTTTTCCCCCATCATAAAAAAAGTCCGATTCGCTGCCAAAACCTGCGAAGCCCAAGTTCCATATTAAAAAGCTTAACTCTTGCGGAACTTTGGTATTAATATCTTTCCCAGCTAAGGCTACCTCTTCCACCTCTTCGGGTTGGTAATCGGTTAAGGTAGCTTGCACAATGGTAAAAGCAAATAAAAAGGCTGCAATAATAAATGCTATTAAAAGCAGTTTCAAAATAAATAGTATCATAGATTTCATCTGGGTAATCGTTGTTTGGTATACTTGTAGTTTCGTTTGTTTGGAGGATAAATGCCCCTATTAAGGGATAAAAGTATTGGCTACTTTAGTACCTAAATAACTCCAAGGACTTGTACCCCATTAAATAGCTTACTAAAAAGTTTGAAATTATTAGGCAAACTTACCATAAATGCTAGTAAAACAGACTAGAATTTAATAAAATAGACTCGGCTTTCCATAAATGTCTGTAATATTACAGCACAGTAGTAAGTTTGGCAATAAATTAGCCATTCAAAGAAAAAAAAAATAAAGATACTCCTCACAATTAGATAAAAAAAACGTAACATGAAAAATTTAATTTTTTGCCTCACTATTTGTTGCTTCCTTTTGGCCGCTTGTGGGCAATCTGCTAGTACAAATGATACCCAACAAACCAACACAAGCACCAATACCGATGCTAGTAATAACCGTTTGGCGACTAATAAAACCAGCAATACCGATGGGACTGCCAATATAGATGAACAAGCAAATGCCACCACAGACGAACTGGCAAATGATGGAACAGCCCCTCACGAATCGGACGGAATAGCGGAAGCCACAGCAGCAGCAACGGAAGGGGAAGTTGGCGACGATGGTGATACAAGTGTGGATACGGATGCAGCAGTAGCAGCAGCAAAAGAAAAGTTAACCGAGAAAAAAGACGCAGCTAAAAAGGGATTAAAAGATAAGGCGAAAGATGCAGCCAATAAAACAAAAGATGCGGCGAACAATGCTGCGGAAAAAACGAAGGCAGCCGCAGAAAAGATAGGCGAAAAAACTAAAACTACAAGCAATAATATTGTTAACCAAGTAAAAGAAAATACGCCTCCTACTAATAAACCTAGTATAACTCCAAGCCCAGCTGCACCTAGTACACCTAATTTACCCACTACTAACAATACGCTTATTGGCAATGCCACTAATACGATTAACAATGCAGCAAATCAAACAACAGAAACAGCTATAAATACAGGCAATACCGTTAAGGAAACAGTCATTAAAAATACGCCTACACCACCAGCCAAACCAACTGCACCTATTAGTCCGCCAAAACCTGTAGTAGATGAAACAAAGGTGTTTTTTGCAAGTGCCGATGCGTTTTTTAAACAACATGTAGCCAACGGAAAAGTAGCTTACAGCAGTATTAAAGGAAATAGCGGCACCTTGGATAAGTTGGTAAAAACCATAGGAGCATTAAATGTAGATCGTAAAGACAGTAAAACCAAGCAGGCTTTTTACATCAATGCCTATAATATCCTAGTAATTAAATCTATTATTGCCAATAACATTCCTAGCTCGCCGCTAGATGTGAAAGGCTTTTTTAATACCCTTAAACACCAAGTATCGGGTAAAAGCATGACCTTAGACTACCTAGAAAAAACGGTGCTTTTTGGTGTAAAAAAAGATCCTCGTTTTCACTTTGCCGTTGTATGTGCCGCAGTAGGTTGCCCCCGTATTGAAAACTTTGCTTACACCCCTGCTAAGTTAGATGGCCAATTAACCAAACAAACCAAACATGCCGTAAACAATGCCGATTTTACAAAGGTAAATAACAAGAAGAAAAAAGTATACCTCTCCAAAATTTTTGAATGGTACAAAGCCGATTTTGAAGCAAGCGGCTCGCTATTAGATTTTGTTAATAAATACCGAGACAGCAAAATCCCCAATAAATACAAAGTAGATTTTTATGATTACAACTGGAAAGTAAATAAGCAATAGTTTTGTTGTTGTCAAGACTTACTTTTTTTTAGAAAAATAGTAAGTCTCAATCGCCAGATATGAGCATATAAACTGACAGCGCAACGTTCTGACAGAGAGCGAAGCGAACGGTCTGACCACTGACCACTAAAAAGAAGTCTATTCTCCCTGTAAAAGTTGACTTTGTTCTGCCGCACGGTTAGCAGGAAAAATAGAGGCGAATAGCGAAATAATTACTACCGTAACAAATACCAATGCAAAATCGCCAAAGCGCATACTTACGGGGTAGGCATCAATTAAAAAGGAGGCCCCTTGTAATTTTAGGATTTTAAAATGCTGTTGTACTAAGCAAATAATAACCGATAAAAGACAGCCTAAAGTAGCTCCAGTAAGTGCAAGTAACATGCCTTCGAGGAGAAACAAGCGGCGAATAAAATTTTTGGTTGCACCCATTGCTTTTAAAATGCCAATATCGCGGCTTTTTTCTATTACCAACATCGACAAAGAGCCGATAATATTAAAAGCGGCAACCACCAAAATGAAGGTCAAAATTAAATATACCGCCCATTTTTCGGTACGCATTACCTTATACAAAAAAGCATCTTGTTGGTAGCGGTCTTGTACATGAAACCCATCGCCTAAAATGCGTTGGATTTGCGCTTGTACTGTGGCAGGCTTGGCGTTTGGTGCAATGGCTACCTCCAAGGCACTTACCGCTGTTTTGTAAGCCAATAAATCGCGCATAAAACGCAGCGGAACAATTACGTATTTGCTATCAAAATCTTGTTGAATAAAAAAAGTGCCAATGGGAGAAAGTAGATCTTGTTTAAAGGCAGTTTCGGGGCGCAGGGTGCTTACTTTTACATCCCTCCTAGGCATATACACTTTTAGTTTTTGAAACTGATTCATGATATTGACCCCTAAAATACCTTCTACGCCTGCGCCAATTACCGCATAATTTTTATAGCCATCGGTTAATTTAAATTCTCCCTCTACCATTGCGGTATCTACTTGCGACACATCGGTGTAGGCATCATCTACGCCTTTTAACCTAAAAATATTGAACTTGTCTTTGTATTGCAATTGAGCATTTTCTTCTAGCACTTTAGATACGGCAGTTACGCCTTCCAAGTTTTTTATTTGCAGCACTTGCAAGCTATCGGGTTCAAAAGTTTTGCCTTTTTTAGCGGTAATTTTTATATCTGGATTAAAGGTGTTGTACAGAGAAGTTACCAAATCCTCAAAACCATTAAAAACCGAAAGCACCAATAACAAAGCCATCGTACCCACCATCATACCTACTATTGATACTCGGGCAATGAGGTTAATAGCATTGGTCGATTTTTTAGATACTAAATATCGACGGGCAATTTTAAGGGCTAATTTCATTTATTGGCAGTTTGATGGTTTATTTTTGATTATCGAAATAGGTCTGAAACAAGTTTAGGGCGAAGACTTACCATTTTTTAAAAAATAGTAAGTCTTGTGGTTTAGTGAAAAGAAAATAATAAACTCCACCAAGCTGTGCGATTGTTTTTTTCAAGACAAGGCGCAAAACGCAGTAATAGCGAGCTATTACGAGTATTTG
>JAHDBT010000419.1 GCA_020630215.1 Bacteroidota bacterium | reverse complement strand
AAGTGCAAAAGATCAAGTAGAAATGACGGATTTATTTTTTATGCGTTACTTAACAATAAATAATACCTTAATATACCAATGAGTAAACTTTATTTCTTTCGCCATGCACAGGCCTCTTATGGTGCTGCTAATTACGATCAGTTATCTTCTAAAGGAGAACAACAAGCGGCCGAATTAGGAAAATATTTAGTCGCTAATAATTACCAATTCGATAAAATATTTACTGGGCCATTGCGCCGACAAAAACACACGTTTGAAATTGTAAATGCTATTTACCAACAAAATAACTTATCGCTTCCCGAGCCAATTGAGCTAGTAGATTTGAAGGAACATGCTGGGCCAGATATTTTAAAAAAGATGATTCCTGAATTAGTAGTAACTGTTCCGCAAGTAGAAAAATGGGTGGTAGAAATGAATGAAAATCCTGCTTTGAAAAGAAAGAATAGTTTATTAATGTATGAATATTTTATGTATGAATGGGTAGGAGGAAAGCTAAATTCAGACGGAATGGAATCGTGGGAAGAATTTATGGCAGCGGTACAAAATGGATTAAACCGTATTTTATCGCAAACCGAAAAAGGAGAAACAATAGGCAGTTTTACTTCTGGCGGCACTATTTCTGCCCTTACTGCCCAAACCCTTAATATGGAGGATTCAAAAAAAATTACCGCATTAAGTTTTGCTATCCGAAATACGTCCTTTAGTAGTTACTTATCTTCCCAAAAACAATTTAATTTATTGACCTTTAACGAACTGCCACACTTAGCAGGGGAGATGGTTACTTTTGTTTAGTAATGGATGCGAAATAAAATGGGCCATTATGTGCGATTGTTTTGTTCAGAACAAGGCCGCAAAAACGCAGCATAGCAGCGCTACGCAAGGCTTTGGCAACGTAGTGCTGGACAAAAGAATAAACAATAATGGTCCATTTTATTTTGTTTCCATTACTTAAAGTTAAAAGTTTTGGGTTTAAAGTTATCCCTTTTCACTTAACAGGAAACCTTAAACCCAAAATTTTGAACTAATTGTTAGGACTATTATTCTCTATGCTTTTCTTTTTTTCTAAACACCATATTTACTTTATAAGCTCCTTCGCTACCATCAATATCCGTAATAACGGCATCTACAAAATCGGCATTGTCTTTTAAAGGGGCTACGGTACTTGCATTATAGGCATTTACAAAATCGAAACCTAATTTAGACATCGCATTGAGCAGGTCTGTTTGATTGCGAATAAATAATTGTTTTTTGCTTTGTAAAATATTTTCCAAACTGGTTAACTCTTCTTTGTAACTGGATTTGTTGGAGTCGATAAAAATGCCAATGCCGCCAAAAAGCTTCGTGTTTTGGCAGGTAACAATTACGTATTCTGGTAAATCTGTTACATTAATATGAGAAGTAGGGGTTAGTGCTACTTCTTTTTCTGCTGCTGTTGCTTTTTGTGCAACAATTGTTTGGTTAAAAAACAGGAACGTGCTAATTAAAAAAATAGCCATTGTGATATTGTACTTTTGCATCATATTTAATTGAATTTTTAATAGGTAACGTTTAAAAAATAAATCCGACAATTTGTACGTAGAGGTTTTGTGCTTAGACAAGGCGCAAAACGCAGCTATGAACGAACGATTTTTGCGTAGCAAAATAAATGCATATTGATGCATTTAAGTGTAGAGAACCGCTTGCGGCCGACATACAGTGCTACGGCGAGTATTTGCAACGCAGGATAAGTGCAAAAGATCAAGTAGAAATGACGGATTTATTTTTTATGCGTTACTAGGTGATTAATTTTTCTCATTCACTAAATACTAACTGCGTTTTAATAGTTTTAGTGTGTAAATTATAAAGGTAATAGTAATTACTTTTTGCTGCAATAGGGTTAACTTGTTTTGCGGTTTATTAAATCAAATACTTCGTAACAAATATCTACCAAGCAAAATGCAACTTTTTTAAATAGATAACGTACATAATAGCAGCTAAAACAAAAGTCTTTTTTTTAAAAAACACCACCATCAAACCTCATCCTAAAATCATTACTATTGCCCCACCTATTTAATAAAATAAAAACTTGAATATAGTAATGAAGAATTTTAAAGTGCTAATATTAGAAGATAATATTAGTGATGCAAGATTGTTAGAAATTTTCTTGAAGCAATACAGTCAAGAAAATAAGGCGATGGTAAAGTGTGATTTTGAGATTAAACATGAAACTAGATTGATAGATTGTTTAGACACCTTATCTATTGAACGTTTTGATACGATAATTGCAACACTAAGTTTGCCTGACGCATTAGGCGTAGATATTGTAGAAACTATTTTGACCAATTTTCCGAATGCGAATATTGTTATTCATACAAGCCACGAAAATATGAAATTGGCTTTAGAAACCATTAGACAAGGAGCGCAAGATTATTTAATAAAAGGATATGCAAAAGCCGACGATGTGGCGAAATCGGTATTGTATGCTATTGAACGTAATCAAATTAGGAAAATTATGAACCTGCAATTTGAAGTGCTGAATTAATTGGCTTTTTAAAAAAAATAAAAGTGTAATTATTATATAATAGTAACAATCCCTCCTACCTTTCAATACTAGAAAAGTAGGAGGGATTTTTTGTATGGCATTAAGTACTTTCTACTTTCTACAAAAATACCTGCTACCTATTTATTTAGTAACGTTTAAAAAATAAATCCGACAATTTGTACGTAGAGGTTTTGTGCTTAGACAAGGCGCAAAACGCAGCCATAGCCTAAGCTACGGCGAGTATTTGCAACGCAGGATAAGTGCAAAAGATCAAGTAGAAATGACGGATTTATTTTTTATGCGTTACTTAGACCCCAATTCCTCAATACTCCTAAAAACCTTGGGGCATTTTTTTCGTGCTTTTTCTTTTACTTCTTCCTCCCAATTGTCATTGCTATTTTCGGCAGTATCGTATTTTCCTTCCATTTCTTCAAAGCAGCTAATGGTTTTTCCTGCCGAGCTAATTCCTTTTCCTATAATGTCAAAATAGTCCGCTAAATCTTTTTCCTTTTTCGATTTCCCATCATCAATCACATCGCTAATTGGTCGTAAGCAGGTACATAAATCGTTGGCGGCACGGTCGGTATCACTAAAGGCGCAAGCACTTAAAAAACTAAGGCTAATTACAAAAATACTGAGTTTAATAAAGAGTTGAAGAGGAGGAGTTTTCATTAATGTAAATGGTTTTGTTAAAAAATGGTTTGAAAAAATGAATTGTTTAATTGGATAACATTAAAAGCGGTAAAAAAAATTCCCAATAACAATTATTTTTCACTGTACCCTAGTCCATTCAAATGCTTTGCTTACATTTGCACCTTACTTATTAAATACCAAATTCCAACTATGGCTATCGAGCAACAATATCCGCAAATTATACTCAAACCTAAAAAATCAGCCGCTTTAAGTAGACGGCATCCCTGGATTTTTTCGGGAGCTATTTTAAAACAAACCGATGCAATACAAGAAGGAGCAATTGTAGAAGTATACAGTCATAAAGGGCAGTATTTAGCAACGGGCCATTACCAAGTAGGAGGAAGCATTAGTGTACGAATTTTTTCTTTTGAAAAAGTTATTTGTGATGCAAAGTTTTGGAAAAGCAAAATTCAAACTGCCTTTGCTTATCGGCAAGCGTTGGGCTTTCCAAATGCGGCAACCAATGTGTTTAGATTGGTAAATGGAGAGGGCGACGGAATGCCAGGCTTAATTTTAGATTATTACAATGGCACAGTTGTTTTACAAGCACACAGCGCAGGTATGTACTTGTTAAAAATGGAATTGGTTAGCGCATTAAAAACCGTACTCGGTAAGCACTTAAAAGCCGTATATGACAAAAGTGCCGAAACGCTGCCAAGTAAAGTAATGGGAGAATTGCAAAATGATTATCTTGATGGCACATCGGCTCCTGGTGTAGTGTTGGAAAATGGAAAACAATTTTTTGTAGATTGGGAACGAGGTCAAAAAACAGGCTTTTTTATCGACCAAAGAGACAACCGACAATATTTAAGTCAGCTCACCAAAGATAAAAAAGTACTGAACGCTTTTTGTTATTCGGGCGGTTTTTCTATTTATGCATTACAAGCAGGCGCAGCCCTGGTGCACTCTGCCGATAGTTCTGCAAAAGCCATTGATTGGACCAACCAAAATGTAGCTTTAAATGGATTGGAGGAAGCAAATCACGAAGCAATTATTACCGATGTATACAAACATTTAAACGAAACTACTCAAAGTTATAATTTCATTATTTTAGATCCGCCAGCGTATGCTAAAAGTTTTAAGGCGAGGCACAAAGCCGTGCAGGGCTACAAAAGATTAAATGCAAAAGCACTACAAAAAATAGAATCGGGAGGATATTTATTTACCTTTTCTTGTTCGGGCGTAGTAGACCAAGCTTTGTTTTTTGATACCATTAGGGCAGCGGCTATTGAGGTAAAGCGGGAAGTGCGAGTTGTACGACAAGTTGGGCCTGCTATTTGCCATCCTATTAATATTTACCATCCCGAAGGTGCTTATTTAAAAGGTTTGTTACTGCATGTGAAATAGTTTTTTTTGGTTGATACTAGCTTTGCTAAGTTAGGAAAGGAGGCGATTTAATTTTTGCATTAACAACATTCATTTTACTTATCCGTTTTGCTACTGAATAGTTTATGCTATTTTAAACGTATAAACAAAGCTCACGAGAAGAAAGTAATAATTCGATAAAAATAATTTTAAAAAAAATAATTCATGAAACAGTCCTTTTTTATTTTGTTGCTCCTTATTTTCACTTTTGGTTCTTGCGCTAAAAAAACAAGTTCGAGCTATAGTAAAAGTAAGAACAATAGCTACAGTGCTTCCAAAAGCAGGAGCAGTAGTAAGAGTAAAAGCAGCAGCAGTTCGCAACGCATGGTTTTTATTAAGCAAGATTTTGCGAAAGCACAAGCACAAGCGAAAAAACAAAACAAACCTATCTTTATTGATTTTTATACTTCCTGGTGTGGTCCCTGCAAAAAAATGGATAGGGATGTTTTTTCTGATCGCCGAGTATCTAAATACTACAACGAAAATTACGTGAGCTTAAAAATTAATGCCGAACAAGGTGATGGACGCGCGCTTGCGGATAAATACAAGGTAAAAGGTTTTCCAACTTTATGTGTTATTGACCCTAGTGGAAAAATGATAAGCCAAGTAGTCGGTTATCAAGCATCAGAAGATGTATTGCGTTTAGGGAAAAAAGGATTATCGAAGATGAAATAAAACAAGCTTTTATTGACCTATTTATCTAAGTTCTAAAAGTTTGGACAGCAAGCCAGGAGGTTTGAAGCCCGTTACATTCCAGCCGGGAGGCTGGAACAGCAGTCTGTGAAAAAACAAAGCCTAGCTCAATACATTGCACTTTATTTATTTTCAATTCGCATGACTTACGGAATGTTAAGTATTTAAAAATTTTACAACTAATTAAAAACAAGGAGTTTTTTCACAGACTGACAGGCGTTCATCTTTTTATAAAAAAAATGAACGCAGGGTCAAGCGTCTCGCTTGAGCCAAACGGTATTCAAGCCTCCTGGCTTGCAGCAAAAAATGTAAACCACTTCAATAAATAGGTTCTTTTATTACTTAATAAAAACGCCCCATATTAATCATTTTAATACGGGGCGTTTTTTATTTTCAACAAGTTACTTTTCTGCTACTACCTTTAAAGCCTTGTTCATTGCTTGAAAATTTTTCATCGTATCCTCGCCAATCATACGCATCAACAAAGGCATGAGCCAGCCGCTAAATTTTTCGCCGTGTATTAAACGAGTTTGATGAACATCTAATTCTTCCAAAATAAAATAGTGGCGGCCAGAAAACATGCCTAGCGGTAATTTGCCAAGCCATTCAAAACGGTGTGTTTTTGTTAATTGGGTAACTACAGGTTTAAATACATTTTTCTTCCCTTTATTAAGCATCGTGTTTTGAAGTTGTGCGCCCTCAACCAATGTTCCTTCCAATAATATTTCGATGATAAAAGGATTCCAATTAGGGTAGGCTTCAAAATTGGTCAATACTTCCCAAACTTTATTCGCAGATGCATTGATGATGATTTCCGTTTTTATTTCTTTCATGATATAATTGTTTAACGAACGGTGTTATTGAATTAATTACATGGCAAATATCAGGCAATAAAAGGAGGGCTGCATTAACAATTGTTAAGGAATGGCTTATTTTTTTAATGTTATTTGTAATTAAAAGTGAATGAATTTCTTAATCTGAGCTATCTAGGTAGTCTCCAACCAAAAACTTCTTGTACGAAAAAATGGGTTTTGAAATACCTGTATTTTCTATCTCCAGATAGAAAACAGCTTACCAGATCTACCAAATAAGTAACGTTTAAAGTTACTACTCAGCAATGAGTAGAAAGTACTTTAGTATAAGGTATAAGGACTCTTCGCTGCACGAGTTTTGTAGATAATTAGTTAGCCAATATTAAAAAACTACCGAGCAAATAGCGAAATCGAAGCCGTCTTTCTACGAAAAGCGAAGCGTACCTTCTACTTTCTACTACTATTTAGCGAATGCTGAATAGTAACCGTTTAAAAAATAAATCCGACAATTTGTACGTAGAGGTTTTGTGCTTAGACAAG
>JAHDBT010000418.1 GCA_020630215.1 Bacteroidota bacterium | reverse complement strand
TCCTGCGTTGCAAATACTCGTAATAGCTCGCTATTACTGCGTTTTGCGCCTTGTCTTGAAAAAAACAATCGCACAGCTTGGTGGAGTTTATTATTTTCTTTTCACTAAACCACAAGACTTACTATTTTTTAAAAAATGGTAAGTCTTCGCCCTAAACTTGTTTCAGACCTATTTCGATAATCAAAAATAAACCATCAAACTGCCAATAAATGAAATTAGCCCTTAAAATTGCCCGTCGATATTTAGTATCTAAAAAATCGACCAATGCTATTAACCTCATTGCCCGAGTATCAATAGTAGGTATGATGGTGGGTACGATGGCTTTGTTATTGGTGCTTTCGGTTTTTAATGGTTTTGAGGATTTGGTAACTTCTCTGTACAACACCTTTAATCCAGATATAAAAATTACCGCTAAAAAAGGCAAAACTTTTGAACCCGATAGCTTGCAAGTGCTGCAAATAAAAAACTTGGAAGGCGTAACTGCCGTATCTAAAGTGCTAGAAGAAAATGCTCAATTGCAATACAAAGACAAGTTCAATATTTTTAGGTTAAAAGGCGTAGATGATGCCTACACCGATGTGTCGCAAGTAGATACCGCAATGGTAGAGGGAGAATTTAAATTAACCGATGGCTATAAAAATTATGCGGTAATTGGCGCAGGCGTAGAAGGTATTTTAGGGGTCAATATCATGAATCAGTTTCAAAAACTAAAAGTGTATATGCCTAGGAGGGATGTAAAAGTAAGCACCCTGCGCCCCGAAACTGCCTTTAAACAAGATCTACTTTCTCCCATTGGCACTTTTTTTATTCAACAAGATTTTGATAGCAAATACGTAATTGTTCCGCTGCGTTTTATGCGCGATTTATTGGCTTACAAAACAGCGGTAAGTGCCTTGGAGGTAGCCATTGCACCAAACGCCAAGCCTGCCACAGTACAAGCGCAAATCCAACGCATTTTAGGCGATGGGTTTCATGTACAAGACCGCTACCAACAAGATGCTTTTTTGTATAAGGTAATGCGTACCGAAAAATGGGCGGTATATTTAATTTTGACCTTCATTTTGGTGGTTGCCGCTTTTAATATTATCGGCTCTTTGTCGATGTTGGTAATAGAAAAAAGCCGCGATATTGGCATTTTAAAAGCAATGGGTGCAACCAAAAATTTTATTCGCCGCTTGTTTCTCCTCGAAGGCATGTTACTTGCACTTACTGGAGCTACTTTAGGCTGTCTTTTATCGGTTATTATTTGCTTAGTACAACAGCATTTTAAAATCCTAAAATTACAAGGGGCCTCCTTTTTAATTGATGCCTACCCCGTAAGTATGCGCTTTGGCGATTTTGCATTGGTATTTGTTACGGTAGTAATTATTTCGCTATTCGCCTCTATTTTTCCTGCTAACCGTGCGGCAGAACAAAGTCAACTTTTACAGGGAGAATAGACTTCTTTTTAGTGGTCAGTGGTCAGACCGTTCGCTTCGCTCTCTGTCAGAACGTTGCGCTGTCAGTTTATATGCTCATATCTGGCGATTGAGACTTACTATTTTTCTAAAAAAAAGTAAGTCTTGACAACAACAAAACTATTGCTTATTTACTTTCCAGTTGTAATCATAAAAATCTACTTTGTATTTATTGGGGATTTTGCTGTCTCGGTATTTATTAACAAAATCTAATAGCGAGCCGCTTGCTTCAAAATCGGCTTTGTACCATTCAAAAATTTTGGAGAGGTATACTTTTTTCTTCTTGTTATTTACCTTTGTAAAATCGGCATTGTTTACGGCATGTTTGGTTTGTTTGGTTAATTGGCCATCTAACTTAGCAGGGGTGTAAGCAAAGTTTTCAATACGGGGGCAACCTACTGCGGCACATACAACGGCAAAGTGAAAACGAGGATCTTTTTTTACACCAAAAAGCACCGTTTTTTCTAGGTAGTCTAAGGTCATGCTTTTACCCGATACTTGGTGTTTAAGGGTATTAAAAAAGCCTTTCACATCTAGCGGCGAGCTAGGAATGTTATTGGCAATAATAGATTTAATTACTAGGATATTATAGGCATTGATGTAAAAAGCCTGCTTGGTTTTACTGTCTTTACGATCTACATTTAATGCTCCTATGGTTTTTACCAACTTATCCAAGGTGCCGCTATTTCCTTTAATACTGCTGTAAGCTACTTTTCCGTTGGCTACATGTTGTTTAAAAAACGCATCGGCACTTGCAAAAAACACCTTTGTTTCATCTACTACAGGTTTTGGCGGACTAATAGGTGCAGTTGGTTTGGCTGGTGGTGTAGGCGTATTTTTAATGACTGTTTCCTTAACGGTATTGCCTGTATTTATAGCTGTTTCTGTTGTTTGATTTGCTGCATTGTTAATCGTATTAGTGGCATTGCCAATAAGCGTATTGTTAGTAGTGGGTAAATTAGGTGTACTAGGTGCAGCTGGGCTTGGAGTTATACTAGGTTTATTAGTAGGAGGCGTATTTTCTTTTACTTGGTTAACAATATTATTGCTTGTAGTTTTAGTTTTTTCGCCTATCTTTTCTGCGGCTGCCTTCGTTTTTTCCGCAGCATTGTTCGCCGCATCTTTTGTTTTATTGGCTGCATCTTTCGCCTTATCTTTTAATCCCTTTTTAGCTGCGTCTTTTTTCTCGGTTAACTTTTCTTTTGCTGCTGCTACTGCTGCATCCGTATCCACACTTGTATCACCATCGTCGCCAACTTCCCCTTCCGTTGCTGCTGCTGTGGCTTCCGCTATTCCGTCCGATTCGTGAGGGGCTGTTCCATCATTTGCCAGTTCGTCTGTGGTGGCATTTGCTTGTTCATCTATATTGGCAGTCCCATCGGTATTGCTGGTTTTATTAGTCGCCAAACGGTTATTACTAGCATCGGTATTGGTGCTTGTGTTGGTTTGTTGGGTATCATTTGTACTAGCAGATTGCCCACAAGCGGCCAAAAGGAAGCAACAAATAGTGAGGCAAAAAATTAAATTTTTCATGTTACGTTTTTTTTATCTAATTGTGAGGAGTATCTTTATTTTTTTTTTCTTTGAATGGCTAATTTATTGCCAAACTTACTACTGTGCTGTAATATTACAGACATTTATGGAAAGCCGAGTCTATTTTATTAAATTCTAGTCTGTTTTACTAGCATTTATGGTAAGTTTGCCTAATAATTTCAAACTTTTTAGTAAGCTATTTAATGGGGTACAAGTCCTTGGAGTTATTTAGGTACTAAAGTAGCCAATACTTTTATCCCTTAATAGGGGCATTTATCCTCCAAACAAACGAAACTACAAGTATACCAAACAACGATTACCCAGATGAAATCTATGATACTATTTATTTTGAAACTGCTTTTAATAGCATTTATTATTGCAGCCTTTTTATTTGCTTTTACCATTGTGCAAGCTACCTTAACCGATTACCAACCCGAAGAGGTGGAAGAGGTAGCCTTAGCTGGGAAAGATATTAATACCAAAGTTCCGCAAGAGTTAAGCTTTTTAATATGGAACTTGGGCTTCGCAGGTTTTGGCAGCGAATCGGACTTTTTTTATGATGGGGGAAAAATGGTTACCCCAAAAAAACAATGGTCGTTTAAAAATTTTAAAGGCATTACCAAAACGCTACAAAGCACTCCCCAAACCGATTTTATTTTACTGCAAGAAATTGATACCCGTGCAAAACGAAGCTGGTATATTAACCACGTAAGTCGCCTAGCAGAAGCTTTGCCCAATTATAATTATGCTTTTACGCCCAACTTTAAAGTAGAACATATTCCATATCCATTTTTTAATCCAGTAGGCGATGTAGAAAGTGGATTGGCAACCTACAGCCGCTATCAAATTAAGGAAAATACTAGGCATAAATTACCAGGAAAATACAAATGGCCCTTGTCGCTATTTTTCCTAGACCGTTGCTTTTTAATGCAGCGAATTCCAACCCAAAATGGCAAGGAGTTAATTGTTATCAACACGCATAAATCGGCTTATGATAAAGGGCGTTTTAAGCAGCACCAAATGGAAGTGCTAAAAACCACTTTACTAGAAGAATACGACAAAGGAAATTATGTAATTGTAGGAGGGGACTGGAATCAATGCCCGAATAGTTTTGACCAAAATACCTTTTTAAAACCCGGTATGACTCCCGAAACCGAAGCCTGCCTAGACCCCAATTATTTACCCGATTGGCAATGGGCTTTCGACCCAACTATTCCTAGTAACCGTAAATTGTACAAGCCTTTTAATATCGACAAAACATTTTGCACTTTGCTCGATTATTACCTCCTTTCGCCTAATGTAGAATTGGTAATGGTAAAAGGCATCGACCAACAATTTGCCTATTCCGACCATCAACCTGTATTTATGAAAGTTCGCTTGAAGTAGTTTTTGGCAGGAGGTATTTGAACTGTTTCGTTCGTTAGGCCTCCCAAATTGGAAAACTCACCCTAATACAAGTGCCTGCATTTGGGGCGGCATCTATTTCTAAAGTGCCTTTAATTTTGTTGGTTCGAGACTCGATGGTTTTAAGCCCAATGCCTTTTTTGGTGTGTACATTATTTGGATTAAAGCCTGCGCCATTGTCTTTTATAATTAAATGAAACTGCTCATTTTTAATAGCTAACTGCACCTTAATTTGGGTAGCATTGGCATGGTCGTTTACATTTTTTAGGCATTGCTGAACAATACGGTACAGGTTAAATTTTTGTTCTTCAGATAGCTGTATTTGTTCGGGCAACTCGTCGGCATATTCAAAATCAATTTCCCAATCGCTGGCAGCTTCCATTTTTTGGAAATAGGTTTCGAGGCTGTTAATGATGCCATATTTTAGGGTTACAGGCATTAAATCGTGCGAAATATTGCGAAGTTTTTGCGAAAGCCCATTTAACAAAAATACCCCATTTTCAAAAGTGTCTTGGTGTTGGTCTTGCAGTTCGTAAGCATCAATTCGAGAAAATGTTTGTTGGGCAATTCCTAGTTCTGCTCCTAGTGCATCGTGCAATTCACGAGCAAGGCGTTCCTGTTCTTTTTCTTGCCCTTCAATTAAACCTTCCATGCGTGCAATTTGTTGGTTTTTTTGAGCAATAATACCTAATGATTGCAATTCTTTTTGGCTAATCATTTGGCGGCGGTAATTCCAAATAAAATATAAAGCACCAATGGATAAAATGATGATTAAAAATAAACCTCTAATTTGTCCTTGTTGTTCATTATCATAATTAAGCCGTTCTAATTTACCAATAATGCCTTTGAGCGAATCAACTTCTATCAATTCAGGTTCTTTTTTGTAACTTTCAATAATTAAATTGTAATAAGGATAGGCTTTATTAATTACTGGATTTTCTAAACTCAATTTATTTAAAGCGTCATAAGCTTTTTCTCGGCAAGGTTCTAATTGGTTGTTTTGAAGGTCGCTTTCGGCAGCTTTAAATAAAGACTTTGCATCTGACTGATTGTTTCCTGTAAAAGCTTTATCAGCATCATTATTGCTAGTAGCTGTTGTGCTGCCATCCTTTAATTTATTTTGTGCATAAAGTTGTTCATAGGGCGTACTGCTCCATATCCAACAACAAAAAAGGCTTACAAAAAGTATATTTATTTTTAGGGAAATTTGCATGGTACTAAGATACTACTTTTTCAAATTTTATCAATATTTTTTTATGAAAAGCATATTAATTAGTGGTGGTTCGGGATTAATTGGGCAGCGTTTAAGTGGCTTATTGCTAGATAAAGGTTATGCGGTAATGCATTTAAGTCGTAGCAACAAAGCTGCTAAAGATAAACGGATAAAAGTATACCAATGGGATGTGCAAGCTGGCACAATTAACCAAACAGCTATTGCCAATGCCGATGCCATTGTACACCTAGCAGGTGCAGGTGTTGCTGATAAACGTTGGACTGCCGCCCGCAAAAAACTAATTGTAGATAGCCGAGTGCAAGGCTTGCAGCTGCTTTATAAATCATTACAAAATATACCGAATAAAGTACAAACTTTTGTAGGAGCTTCGGCTATTGGTTTTTATGGAAACAGTGGAGACAAATGGATAGACGAAGAGGCAGGTAGTGTACCCAATGAGTTTTTAAGTACCACCACCCAACTATGGGAAAAAGCGGCAATGGGCATTCATACACATCCCGATATTCGCAGCGTATTATTACGTATAGGCATTGTTTTAACCAAGGAAGGCGGCGCATTGCCCAAAACAGCAATGCCAGTAAAAATGGGAATTGTTAGTTATTTTGGCAAAGGCAATCAATATTATTCTTGGATTCATATAGACGATATGTGCAGTATGTTTATAGCAGCACTAGAAAACAAAAAAATGGAAGGAATTTACAATGCCGTTGCGCCCAATCCAGTTACGAGCAAAACATTTGTAAGCACCATTGCCAAAGCATTAGGCCGTCCTCAAATATTAATTCCTGCACCCGCATTTGGTATGCGTTTACTGCTAGGCGAAATGGCCGATGTGGTGCTACATGGCAGCCGAGTTAGTGCCGACAAAATACAAGCTGCTGGTTTTCGTTTTTCTTATCCTGAATTGCTGCCTGCTTTAAAGGAAATTTATGGTTAAGGGACGAGAACGTTCCTAGTGACTCAAAACCTAAGTTCTTGATGACCCAAGCCTTGTCTTTTTTTCCT
>JAHDBT010000417.1 GCA_020630215.1 Bacteroidota bacterium | reverse complement strand
GTCACGTAGCTACGGCTATGCTCCCTCGCAATGCCTTGTAACAGAAAAAAAATACGGCGACTTAATCATCAGAAACTTAAGTTTTGAGCCACTATGCTTAGGGACGGACACTTATTTCTTTTGCGTCCCTTAATGTCAACTACTTTTAACGTTTGGATAAACATGTATGCTTTTGTAAGCGAAGAAAAAGAAACAATAAAAAGATACTGGCTCGTAAAATTAGGACATCTAATTCCTTTTTCCTAGTATTGCATGGTTATTGTTATGGTGAGTATAGTCGCAATTGTTTTAAAATCTTACTGGCAAAAAATAAACCCATCAATCCATGAAAGCAAAAGAAGAAATCATTATTACCCAAATCGAAACCCTTGATCAGTTTATTGCTCAAAATCATTCGCTAGAAAACTGCACCTTACAAAATGTAGATTTAAGTGAACATCCTATTAATTGGGAGTCGATAAAAATTGAAAATACCACTTTTTTAGGTTGTATTTTTCCTAACGAAGAAGTAGAATTACATCTGCGTAGAATAGGAGGAATTATTTATCCATTAATAGAAGGACTGCCCTATAACCCATATCGCAGCGCCTTGTACAAATGGCAAGAACTGGAGCAAATAATGTTTAATGGCGAAACCAAAGATTACCAAATTTACCAACATTTTTCGGCTACCAAACACCATCCCAACATCAACGAAGCCCTATCGCAACGCATACACGACCATGCCATTGACGATGCCCTACGTGCACTTCTAGACATTGATGCCGATGGCAACATCCAAAAAAAATGTGTGGGTATTATGGGCGGACACAGTACCAAGCGCAACGACCCTTTCTATAAAAAAACAGCCATTGCTGCCAAGCTATTAACCGAAGCAGGTTTCTTTGTATTATCGGGCGGCGGACCTGGTATTATGGAGGCGGCTAACCTAGGAGCTTATTTTGCAGGAAAGGAGGTAAATGATTTAAACAAAGCACTTGATATTTTAATTCAAGCCCCCCATTATTCGGAGGAAGGATTTACGCAACAAGCCAAAAACGTACTCGACCTATACCCTAGCGGTGCCGAAAGCGTAGCCATTCCTACTTGGTTTTACGGACACGAACCTAGCAACTTGTTTGGCTCGCACATTGCCAAATATTTTTCCAACGCCATTCGAGAAGATGTGCTGCTGGCCATTGCTTTATACGGCATTGTTTTTTCGCCTGGAAGCGCAGGCACTACCCAAGAAATTTTTATGGATGCTGCACAAAATCATTACGGCTCTTATGGCTATTACAGCCCAATGGTTTTTCTAGGAAAAGAACGCTACAAACTCGATACCGATATTTACAATTTAATACAACAACTTTCTACTGGCCGCATTTACAACCGCCTACTACACCTCTCCGACGAACCCGAATCTGTTGTGGAGTTTATTAAAAACAATCCGCCTATTAAATTGGTGGTTTAAAATGATTGTTAGACAACGCTTGTGTAGGGTTCCCACGAAGTTTCACTGAGTTTTACACTAAGTTGCATGGAGTTTTTTTTGGTTTCTCCGTCTCCTTTTGCTAGTACAATTGGATATTCAAAGCCTGTGGGTATCTAGTTTGTTTTTGGTAGAGAAAATTCATGAATTTTCTTTACTGGGTTGCACGAAGTTTTTTTTGAGTTTTTCCGTCTACTTTTACTAGTGTCTTTGGAAATTTTAAGCTCGTGAGGGGCTAGTTTGTTCTTGTTTTCGACAAGCAAAATAATAATAACGCAACCTACTTTCTACCTTCTACCTTCTACTAAAAGTTAGGTTATTTTCTCAATTTAACGGTTGCCAACAAACCATAATGGTCGGCATAATCGTAATTAGTACCTTTAATTCTTTTTGTTTTTCTAATAATTTCCATTGTTTGCACTTGTGTTTTAGAACCATTATCTCTTAGCAAAATGTAATCTAAAAACACATCATCATGTCGTTCGGGATGTTTTTTTAGCCAGTAATTATTATTGTCAAAGGTATACATGCGGTCATCATTAGGCGGGGTCTCTGCTCCGTCTAGTATCAGCATAATTTCCTCATACCAATCGGGAATGCTTTTGCGTACATTTAGGTCGCCCACCACAAATTGGGGTACGCCCTTTTTGTAGTGTTTGTCTAGCAACTGTTCTCTTATTTGGCGAGCTTGTGTTACTCGCACCACATGTGCTTCTCGATGGTTAATAGATTGTAAATGTGTTCCTGTTAACTGAAACGGTATACCATCCTTATTTCCTGATACCATTACACAACCTTTATTTGCCAAGCCATCGTAATCATAACTTTCGGTATAAAAAATATGGTCTATTTGTTCAATAGGCACTCTGCTTACAATAAGTACGCCATCACCAGGCTTGGTGGTCCATTTTTTATTTTTTGACCGTACTTGATAAGGATAGATTTCTTCTAATTTTTTACGTAGTTTTTTAGTCATAATAGGCGTAAACACTTCCTGAAAAACCACAATGTCAATATCTGATTCGTTGAGGTATTCCGAAATCCATTTAATGCGTTTAAATTGCTTGGTTCGGCAACGCCAAGTAAAAGGGGCATATACAAAAGGAAGTAAGTTTACATTCCAAGTAAGTATTTTCAACTCGGTATCTTTAGCCAATTCCTTAGCAGTTTTGTTGTTGGTGCTACTCGCATTTTGTGTTGCTATTGGTAGCAGTGCGGTTGCTTGTAGGTTGGCTGTTTGTGCATTGGTGGTAGTGGTGTTTAGGAAGACCACCCCCCAAAACAGAAGGCCTAATATAACGGATAAATCTTTTGTTGTTATTTTCATCTGGCAAATTTAAAATTACTTTTTGATGGATGAAGCAATCTATGCACTAATTTTTTGCGTTTTAAGTAAAACAACCAACAAAATATTTTTTGTATAGCAAAACATTTGCTTTTTATTGGTAGTTTTACTAGTAAATTTTGTTTTGTGCATTTAAAATCAAACATTATGTTTAACCACCGTTTTTATACCTCTCTTGTTTATCTTTTGGCTATACTATTAATTAGTAGTAGCCTCTTATTTTTTGCTGCTTGTGTAGAAGAAGAAAGCACCATTAGCGGAACTGTTTTTAATGATTTAAATGGCAATGGTGAAAGAGAAACGGATGATGTAGGTATTGAGGATGTTATTGTAAGTTTGTCGAGAAATGAAGGCGATACGATGACTTTATCAACCGATGAATCGGGCTATTACTCCTTTGATGGATTAGCAGAAGGCGAGTATCTGTTAAGTATTGGCATTAACCTAGACGGCACACACACTACCGAAGCCTCTCAAAGTGTTACTTTGCCAGCAAATAGTAATTATAAGGATGGGAATTTTGGTATTAGACTCTACAATGTAAGCTTGCAGCTCCAAGGCTTAATGTTTAATGAGGCGTTTGAAATGAACACCAGCTACACAAACCACGATAACCAACGTTATAAGTTAGAACGCATTACCTTCTATTTATCACGCATTATGTTAGTGAACGAAAATGGGGAAGAACACCAATTATCTTTGGTAGAGTTATACGATATGAATAATCCTAGAGTAATAGGTAATATATTGCCCGAAGGAAATTATACCCACATTAAGTTTGGTTTAGGTTTAGACGAAACGCTTAACAACGCAGACCCAACAACCTATCCTGCGGGTTACCCATTAAGCTATACACAAGCCGACCATTACTGGACATGGGCAAAATATATTTTCGCTAAAATTGAAGGACGACTAGATGAAGATTTAACAGGTGACAGTTTTAGCTACGGATTTTTATACCATACTGGACGCAGCCAATCGTACCGAGAAGTAAGCATTGAACGCAACTTTACTATTGCCAATAACAACCCAGCCAAGCTAGAACTTATCTTAGATGTTGACCGCCTTTTTTATAACGACGACGAAAGTATAGATATGATAGACGAAGCCTTTACCCATTCCAACGATTCGGATATTGATATCGCCATTAAAATAATGGATAATTTTGCACAAGCAATTCGGTAAGTGAATGAGAAAAAATAAACTCCACCACTTTGATTATTCTTTTTTCCAATGCGGCGTTGCAAATACTCGCAATAGCTCGCTATTGCTGCGTTTTGCGCCTTGCCTTGAAAAAAACAATCGCACACTTTGGTGGAGTTTATTTTTTTCATTTCACTAAGCAAATTTCGTAGTAGCATTAAGACATACTATTTTTCAAGAAAATAGTATGTCTTATTTCTTCCCTAAAACCGAATGCTTAATCCCCCCATAAAATGCGTACCTGCTTGTGGGTAATACCAATCGTAATTAACCTGCTGCGGACCCGCACCGTCTCCACTATCAAATACTTCTACATACGTGCCGCCATTGCTTTCGTACAAGGAGTTAAACACATTGTTAACCATAAAACTGAATTCTACCTTATCCGCAAAGCCAGGAGAAAAACCATATCCTAAACGGATGTCATTTGTAAAATAAGCGTCTAGTTGTCGGTCTTCATCATTCGTGTTATCTAAAAATTGGCGGCCAACATATTTGCTTAGTAAAGAAATATCCAATCCTTTTACGGGCGTATAGGTAAGGGTAGAAGCAGCAATTAAATTAGGCGAAAAAGCAATGTCGCTGTCTTTATAAACATAAGTGGTATCGCCTAGGTAATTGTAATCGTAGCCATCAAAAATAAGCATGTACTGGCTAAACTCCGAAATTTTGTTGATGCTAAAAGTAGCGTTGGCTTGCCATTCTAATTGGTCAAATAATTTCATGCCGCCAGCAATTTCAAAACCAGTACGATAGCTCATATCCACATTTTGTTGAATAGACGAACCTACATCATTTACTTCTCCTGTTAGCACCAATTGGTCTTTGTAGTTCATGTAGTAAAAATTAGCTTGCAGGGCATAACGTGCCGAGTTGTATTTATAGCCCAGTTCAAAATCACGGAGTTGCTCGCTGCGAGGTATTTCGGCATTGTCTAAAAAATTGCTGCGATTGGGTTCTCGGTTGGCAATGCTAAAAGAGGCGTACAAACTTTTATTAGGAGCGAGTTGGTAATTTAAGCCCATTTTAGGATTAAAAAATTGGTAGTCACCACCAAAATCTACCGCCCCTCTATCGTTGTCAATTCCTTCTACGTGATAGTCAATGGTGCGGACTTGTAAATCGGCAAAGGCATATAATTGTTTGGTTAATTGGTAGCCTGCTTTTAAGTAAACATTAAAATCCATTTTAGTACCGGTGTTATCGTAGTAGCGTTGTCGTATAGCACCATCGCCCATAAAACCCGCCCAAATAACTTCGCCAAAATGGTCGCCCATATAATTGTTCCATGCGCCGCCAAGTGTGGCATTAAATTTATGGTTGTGGTAATTTAATCCATAAGTAAATCCGTAAAAATGATTATCTAACCAACGTCGTCTAATTAAGTCGGTGTTAGTTGCCAGTACAAAACTGGTGTCCATATCAATTACCATATCATTACTATCTAGCACTTCCGTAATTGTTTGGTTGAAGTGCGAGGTGTTTTCAAATCCATAATCGGCTAAATCTTCCCCGTCTTTAAATTGCTCAAAATAGCCACGTCCGTAGGTATAATGCAAAGCGGCACTCGCATTCCATTGTTTGTTAAATTGTTTGGAGTAGTGCAATTGGTAATGGTCTTGTTGGTAATTATCTACCTCATTATCGTAGGTGTAATAATTGTAAGTGCGGTCTTCTTCTAGCAGATATTCGGGCAAGCCATACCAGGACTGGTAGGTGACTTCCTTACCAGAAAAAACATTGGCTCGTAAAATACTATTCTTCCCATAATAGGCCCCACTAATAAAAAAGGATTTAAGGTCAGAACTTGCTCTATCAATATATCCATCCGAAGTAATTTTAGACAAGCGGCCATCCAAGGTAAAGCGGTTGTTTAACAAACCCGAACCAAAAGAAACCGTATTTTTCCAAGTGTTAAACGAACCATACGCACCACTGTATTCCGTGTAAGCATCTTTATTAAGCGTAGTTGTTTGGATGTTTACACTACCGCCAAAAGCCCCAGCACCATTCGTAGAAGTGCCTACGCCACGTTGCACCTGTACATTATCAATAGACGAAGAAAAATCGGGCATATTAACCCAAAACGTACCATGCGATTCGGGGTCGTTATAAGGGATGCCATTAATGGTAATGTTCACCCTAGTCGCATCCGTTCCTCTAATCCGCATCCCCGTGTAGCCTACGCCAGCCCCCGCATCCGAAGTTACTACAACCGAAGGTAATTGCCGCAACATAAACGGTACATCCTGCCCCGTATTTAATTTGGCAATATCCTCCTGATTCATTTCCGAATAACTGGTGGCGGTATTATTACTAGCACGAGTTCCTTGCACCAACACTTCATCTAGCAGCTGATTACTAGGGCTGAGTTCAATATCCCACTTTTCTAAATAGCTCGCTTTTACAAAATGCGATTGTGGTTCGTAGCCAATTAATTTAAAAACAATGGTATACTCGCTGTTACCATCAAGCCCTGTTAGTTCGTAGTAGCCATTACTATTGCTAATAACGCCATAGTAAGTATCTTGCACAAATACATTTACGCCAGGAATGGCTTCGCCCGTTGCTTTATCGGTAATAGTGCCAGATAAGGTTTTGGTATTGTTTTGTGCTTGCAAAACAG
>JAHDBT010000416.1 GCA_020630215.1 Bacteroidota bacterium | reverse complement strand
ATAAAAAAAGACAGACAAGAAACCTCGCCTGCCTTTAACTCAAATTAAATAACTAAACTAATTATGAAAACCAAAAAGATTATGAAAAACCTTTTTATTTACCGCAGAAAAATCCGCAACTCCTGATTGCATCTACCTCTACAGTTTCTTCTTGCCAATTATCTTCAAATATCGTTCTATTGCTTGCCTTTTGCGCCTTAGTTCCCCTCCCTGCTTTGCGCTCTGGAATAACTGTTAGAACAATATCATTAACAAGTTTTGATTTTATCTTTTCGGCATTGTTTTTTATCAACGAAAGCGGATAGCCTTGTCCAATAAAATAAAATGCCTTTTCTCTTTTGTCACCTGCTGCGATTGCTTCAACTTCTTGTGCTTCTGCGAATAATTCTGGATGATGCTCTAGTAATCCGACCCACTCGTAACGCCTTTGAAAAAAACAATGATAACAATTCGTCCTAGTCCTCCAGGCAAAAAGCCTATCGAATTGCCACTCGCTTAAATTATCAAGCCTGTTTTTCTGCTCGCCTAACATGGAGCAAACACGCTCGTAAATTTCAAGCCAAAAAAACGTTGGCGGCTTTAAGCCTTCTGCCGAAATAATTTCGTAAACATCTGACAAAATCATTTTCTTCTCCTTCAGCGGATAGCGAACTTCTGCGTTTTCATTTTTTGAAACAAAGCCAACTCGGTAAGGCTCATCATATCGTAAACCTAGGTGCAAAATAGCGTCCTCGTTTCCGATATGATTTTCTGTTGGCTTAATCTTACAATCGCTAGTGCAAAATCTTTTTTGACCAGAAGGCAAAATCTTTTTTTTGCGTATCATAGCTTTTAAATCCTTACCAAATCGTTCAATGGTAATGCCTAGTGCTTGCTCGACCTTTTCTAACCAGGCATAAGTTTCTGGCAATTCAGAACCAATATCGTTAAAAATAAACTCATACTCTCTCGGCTCGTCACGCATCATTACTAATGCCGTAGCGAGAGAATCTTTTCCTGATATTGGTATTATATGCTTCATTTCACTTTTGGTTTCTTTTTTGGGCTGCCTTACCTCTGTTTTTTGCTAGTGGCTTATTTTCATTGTGCAGTTTAGTAACGTAATCACATGCTCTCTTTTCTGCGCCTTTGCCGCTAAAACTTTTTAATGTTTTTCCGCTATTCCCCTTTTTAACAGAATAGCCTTTTTTTGTTTTTGTTTTGTATGCCATGTTTTTTTTATTTGGCACGCTAGTCGGTTATTGCTTTTATTTTGCTATCTCAATTACTGCCAAAACCAAAAGCGCAAATTTAAGACCGCTAAAAATTAACTGATATCGGTATTTAACTTTGAGCCTGTTGTAATCTTCGAGCAACGCTTTGTATTTTTTGGTTGATACTGGCATTTAAAATGCTTTTGAATAACCTTCTTTTGTTCTTGTTTCGGTTTCTATGGCTGGAATCAAAAGCCTTTTTGCTGCTTCTGAAACCGTTAGCCCTTCCAGATACATGTCACCATAAGTGGCGATTGATGCGTCTTGAAATTTTGCACCACCCTTTGTCTGCTTTTCTGTTTCCGCAAAAACGCTTTCCATATAGATCATAAAGTCAACATTTGCCGACCTTATTTTTCTATCGAAATAGAAGAAGATAAAAGCAAAACATGCAAATAATGCAGCCGCAACGATTATTAAAGTTAAATCGTTTGTTTGATATGCTGTGCTTACCGCTAATTGAATCATGGTTTTTATTGTTTAATTTGTCGATTCTATCATCCAACTCTGCCAGCTATTTATTTTAAATAACTGGTCGTAATAGTTTAAATGCTCAGTGGCATCAAATTCGATCGGAACATAAACAATTACCCTTGTGCCATCTTTTAGGCTCACAATGGTCTTGATGCACTCTGCGGATTCTTTATTCTGCATTCCTGTCATCTTGCATGATTATTTTAACATTTTAATAAATTTACTGCGCCCCCTATCATAAGAGCCAGGCCTGATTAATCGGCGTACCTCAACAAAAAACTCCCTACCTTTCCACCGTCCGACATGCTTTCGCCTGACTTTAGCCAGGCGAAAAACAGACTTATCAACTTCAATTCGTTGAATTTTTCGCCCTGCTGTACGCTTGCGATTATTGCTGCTTCTATACATGCGACCGTTTCCGCCATAGGTAAAACTGGCACTCCTCTTGTTGCCAGTAAAAGACTTGCGATAATTGGCAGCCGCCCCTGTAACCAAGTAAGCTTTAGGTTTTACACCTGTCAATTTAACACACTCATCAATGTATGCAAGTGCAAGTTTCGCCTTCTCGGTTCCAGCTTGCACAAATTTAAATTCCTTTGGCTTTCTTCTGAATCTGATAAAATTATCAAAATCAAATCTATTTACAGCTATTACTGCTTGCATGTTACTTTTCGTTTTTTAATTCAATTTCCCTCCTTAAATCTGCACCAAAAACCGCCTGACCTCTCCGAATGATTCGCCTGTTAGGAAAGCTTGTTTTTATAATCATTTCCGTTTTTGTGCGAGGCTCAATAACTATTCTAATGCTCGTATCACCTTCAGCAATTCTTTTTTTTGCCAGCCTTAACCTTTTGGCTCGTTCACGCTGCACAGTTTTTGGTGCCGAAAATGGTTTTTTGTATGTTTTTGGCATTTATTAAATTGTAAATCCTTGACCCCAATTCAATGACTGTACGTATGTTTCTTTAGCTGGCATTGTTCGCAAAAATTCCCCCTCATGGTCATAAGCAACAACTACCATCTCCTCCGCATCAAAGGAAACCAAGTAAGCAACAGGAGAAAAAATAACTTTCTGACTTGTATCAAGATGATCGACAATTGCCTTTCTAGCTTTCACTAAGTCCGCAATATGTACAGATGAAAAAAGGCATTCGCCTATCTTTTCAAAAATCGGATCAAGAGTTGCTTTTGAATCCAAAGTCCGATCAATTTCGTCCATCAAATCGGGAAGCGACAAACCTCCATTGGCTTTAACTTCCTCCTTATCTAAAGCGAGCAGTGAATGCCCGTCTTGAATTGCTGCGGCTGCTTTTTTTGCTGCCGCTTTTTTTTCTTCGATGGCATTGGTTAATTTGCCAAGCTGCAAAACAAGCTCTTCTTTTTCCACTTCTTCCAAATCCTGAACCATTCTAAAATTTGGAATGGTTGCAACAGATTTGTTTTTTAGCTCTGAAACTGACAAGGCTACAGGATAACCCAGTCCGTTTTTTTGTGAAATTTCCGCACTTGCTGCGGCTGGTGAATTGCTTTCCATTCGTTGATTTTTTGATTTAGGGCTTTTTCAAACCTTAACTTTAGAAATTCAAACTCTTTAGTTTTCGCAGATAGCACGGTTAGCTGATTCCCTGTCCTACTTCTAAAAAGCCTGTGCTGTGCCTTGCACCTTGCGGAATGATACCCTTTAGTTTCAAACCAAACGACTAAGCCCGTTCGGTACGTGACTTTAAAGTCTGGCAAATACGTTTTAGTTTTTTGCCTTCCTTCAAACTGGAACCGCTGCGGCTCAAATTCCCACTTTACAATCTTTCCGTTTTCTAACTGCTGCTGCAAACTTAGGGCAAAAATCCCCTCCATTCGAGAGCGAAAACTGTACAGATTGCCAGCAATGTAAATTTTGCACGGACTGCTGTATTTTTTGCTGTTTGTCACGCTGCAAAGTTTATAAAAATTATTGAATTATCAAAGTTTTTTATCAATTACTTTTGTGATTTCAAAACTCTTTTTGCTTGCCTGTACCAAATCTTACAAACTGACAAATCCACCCAAACGTCAAAAAGTCGCAACTTTTCGTGCAATCGCTTCGGTGTATTGACCATTGCGTAATTTTTCACGAAATGGAATGCCAGTTGTTTTTCTCGTTGCTGCTCTTTCATAGCTAATACCTTTTTGATTGACCGCCCCAATTGACGAAATTAAACATCTTAATCATTCTGTCGGCAATATGCTTGCCGTACCTGTCAGCGTGGAAAGACGGATCGCCAAAATTGGTCGTCATGTGAGTAATTCTTTTCGCCTCGTATCTTGCGTGTATCAACTCCTCAAAAATCAAAAAAGTATTCCCGTAACTACTCACTTGCCTTTCATGCCCCACATCATCGAGCAGTAAAAACTCCGTATTCAGATACCGCTGCAAACATTCGCCTTTAGTCTGGATGAAATTTCGGTTCAGCTCCTGCATTGAAATAATGGCGGTGCTTCCATTGTGGCAGCCAAGCGAATGCACAAACAATTTCAAGGCGGTAGATTTTCCAACACCAGTTTCACCAATCAAACAAATGCCCTTGCCCAAATCAAGCTCGCTCTCAATGCCGCAAAAGTAATTTAGCAAAAGCTTGTAAATTCTATTTGTTTCAACATCTCCAAAGTTCAGCTTTTCGCCATTCGCCTGATAACTGTGACGCTTCTGGATTTTTTGAAAAAGCAGTTCGGGCGTTAAAACTTTCGCTTGCCGAACTTCCTTTCGCAGACTATCAAAATATTGCTTTTGCTTTTCGACTTTCGCAACGCTTGGTGGCTTCTGATTTCTTTTCTGCCTTAAATTGCCGAGCGCATCTGCAATATTTTTTGCACCGTCCCAGTAGTTTGATATTTCATTTTTCATCTTTGCCAAGCTTTTACGGCCGCCTCATTTTGTGCCGCTGTCGGCATTTCGGGACGGTCGTTGTTATTTGAATTTGTTTTTGTTTTTTTTGCTTTTCCATTTTTCGCCTGCCGCCACTCCTCCCGTGCCTGCTCTAAATACGATTCGTATTTTTTACCAAACAAGGTTTCAATTACGAGGTGCTTTTTCATGTGCGGCACTTCCAGCCATTCACCGCACTTGCAGTCGATAACCTTTTCGGCTTGCTGCATAGTCATTCCCTTTTCCAATCTCTTAACTAAAAGATTAGTTGAGGCGGCGGAATCCCTTGCTGAATGACTTTTAGTTTTTACCGACAAATAGCTTTTTATCTTTTCGGTATCGTTCAAAAAGGAATTTAATTTTTTATTATTTGAGCGAGAAAGCGAAGCGTTTGCAATACTTCTCTCTTCTTCAATACTTAAATTATATTCAATACTTGTAGTATACTCAATACTTAGATCGTCGTTTGCCGTCGACGGTGAATCGGTCGACGGTTTTTCCGTCGTCGGCTGTACCGTTAACGGTAAATCAGGCGACGGTGAAGCATTCTCTTTACCGTTGAATTTCTTTAGGTATCCATTGTTTATTTTGTAAACATTGGAAACAAACCGCCCGCCTTTCCTTTCTTGGTGAACTGCAACAATTTTTCGATCTATTAATTGATTGATTGCCAACCGAAAAGAATCACGTCCAAGTTTTGATTTTTTCATTAGCGTGACAGTCTTTGGGTAGCAAGTGCCTTTTTTATTAGTGTACTTGGCTATTACGCATGCAAGCGCAAAGGCTTTCGGGCCAATCTCCTCAATTAAATCAATTAGCTTGTCGTTAATGTTAAGCATAAATATTTTTTATGTCGCCAGAAGCAAAGGCAATGCAAGGGAGCTACCCTTGCGCCTTTTATGCTTTACGACAATTTGTAAATTTTGTATTTTTTCTAATCCATCCCGTCAATAATGTACTCCTTGATAACCAAAGCAATTTCCGTCTTTAATTTGCATTTTGGCATTATTGACAAGCTCCAATTTAGAAGCTTTAGCGATATTAGTTTTTGTAGTTCGATTTTTATGTTTTTCATGATTCATTTTTTAGTCGGTAAAAAAATAAGTTCTTAAAACAGCAATTCACCTCCCTTCCAATCAATTAAAATCACATTAATTTCATCTTGAATTGACTGGTCGGTCGAGTTTTGACAATGATCGCAAATAGCAGGTTCGCTGCTATATATGACACCAACTCCAATGTCCGCCTCGTTCATTGGCTGCACCTCGTTTTGGCATTGAGTTATTTGGCAGATCCTATTGCCTTTGGCGATTCTTTGCCAATCGCTGCAAGTATCTATTTTCTCTTGTTTTTCCATGTAAATATTATTAAAATAACAAATTCCCATGCTCCAGCCCAAAAGCTGAAAACATAGTCATTTGCTCATCTGGTATTTTTGGGCTAATACTTGGCCCTAATTTGAAAAGACCAGGTTTTATCCTGGTGATTAAGTTTTGTTTAACCATTCGGCTAAGGGTCATTCCTGTGTATCTGCGTCTACCTGCGTAAGCTGTACCTATTAGCTTTGTTGCCTCTGCTAGGGTTATGGTTTCGTTTTCTCGTAGGTAGGCTAGGATTTCTAGCTGCTTTGGTGATGGTTTTCTTTTCATGGTTCAGTTATTTCTAAAAATCAAAAAAGGCACAAACCAAACAAAAGAGGTAGAAGCTCTAATGTTCGGCAGTGCCTTAACTTTAAATTATATTTTATTTAGTGGCTCGACTTCTACTCGTTCCGCTTGTGCAAATATACAATAAAATCCATAAAATAAAAATTATCTAGGAATTAAATTGCCGCACATTGAAAACTCGCAATACTTTTTTTAGCCCGTTGCTTTTTTGTGCAAGTTCATTAATGAGGAGGCAAATCTTTGAACATTGCTTTGCTGTCAATCCGTCAATGTTTAATGCATAGATACCTGTTTTCTTTTCAATGTATTTTAATGCCTTAGCTTCTGATTCTGCCTTGGTTATCCTTGCGGTCA
>JAHDBT010000415.1 GCA_020630215.1 Bacteroidota bacterium | reverse complement strand
TTGTGTAACGATTTTTCTTTTCAAAAAGTTTTTTGGTTTCTATTAAATAAGACTGAAATTGGGGATTCAAGTAACACTTTTATTGCTTGCAAAAAGTAAGCCGAGGATGCGGGTAGTGGTTTGTTTGGGAATGCAAACATAAGTATTTTTTAACAAACAGCTTTAAATGTTCTTATACTGGCTTGCTAAAAACTTGCATAATTAAATTACTTAGTTTATATTTACATCATCATATAGTAATATTATGCTAATGCATATCCTGTTTAAGCGTATTTATACCACCGCATTTCTTTGAACACTTCTACCTTTTAGCTTTCCTCACAAAGCGAAAAGTATGACCTACGGGATATTTTTTTTCTAAGTTTAATACACCTTTTAACACCTCACACTTCCTTATTTTATTAGTACTTGTTTTAAAAGTAAAAAAATAGGTACCTGGCGAAGCTTTGTTTAGTTGCGCCTAGTATCTAGTAATTATATTTTCTCACATTTTAAACAAACCTTTATGAAAAATGTAACCCAACTATTTTTGGCATTAAAAATGCCTTTAGTCCTTGTATTAATAATACTATGTATATTAGGGGGGGCGATTTGATTTATGGACAAGTTACGGATAATTGGTGTGGTGTTACTGCCAATGATTTTTTACCCGATGACCCTATTCCTCCAACTAGTAGTTTTAGAACTTCATTTGAAAGACCCTGTGAACTCTCACTAGTTATTCCAACAGTTGTACATGTAATTTATGATGGAAACGACTTTACAGAAACAGAAGCTCAAATAGCTAATGGAGCAACTAGCATCATTCCCTCCAGAACTAAGGTTCATCAAATGATTGCTAACTTAAACACCAACTTTCGAAGACGACCTGCCACTAATCTTAACATGAATCATCCTATTGATAGTAGAATAGAATTTAGACTTTCTACGATTTATGAAGAGGAAGACTTTAGTAGCAATGGCGACTATGGCGTAGTTTATCACGATACTAGAAGTACTGATAATGATACCTATAAATTGGTGACTTTGGATGGGGTAATTAATAGTATCATAGATGATGTAGATTGTGGAAATAAAATAAGAGATTCTCATTATTTTGAAGGAATAACTTGTTTGGGAACTAACCCTGATACAGGTGATTACAATATGTTGAATTTACTAGGAGAAGCTTATGGTTGGGAAAAACATTTAAATATTTTTTTAATGTCAACTGTAGAGAAAGATGGTGAAACCGCCTGTGGTTTATCTAATTATCGAGACTGTAGTTCTAATAGAAATACGCCTTATCCTCTAGCAATAATTGATTACCATAATATTGGTAAAGAATGTATAGGTGAGGTTGTAATGGCTCATGAAATTGGCCATACTTTATTACTACGACATACTGACGAATCAGGTATTACTAACACGAACCATTGTAGTGCTTTTGGACCATATTGGTCTGCTTCTTCTGACCCTAATAGTTATTATATTAATGATAGTGAAGATGCTACCTGCCTCGATCCACTATGCCACTACACTACTAATTACCCTCCCTCTTGTGCAGGCGATTGGGTTTGTGATACCCCTCCTTTAGATTGTTCAAGTCCAAATGTGAGTGCTGACGACCCTAGTTTATGTGAAGGAATGTATCTACATGGCCCTCACCAAAATTTTATGAATATTTGCTTCGATAGTGCCTCAAATTTACAAGAAGATCGTTTTACCCTTGGACAAACAGCTAGAATGCGTAGAAATTTGAGTATGTTTATGGGACTTGATAACGAAAATTTAGGAGCCTCATGCGCTCCCCAAACCATACAATCAATTAATGTTACGCCTAATTTTATTTTAAAAGGTACACAACCAACAATTAACATAGAAGTAATTGGGAATGGGCTTAGTCCTGGTATTAGTTTTTCCCAAGCTTACATATCTAGCAGTTCAGATTTTAATTTTGCATTACTTAGTTCACCTATGAGTCTATTGGGAATCAATAGCAACGATTTAACCTTTTTTTATGATAGTGATGTGGATACTTATGATGATGGCTTTGCCTATATTTATATTCAAACCTTTTTTGCAGATGAAACCAATAGATGGGATGTAGTAAGCATCAGAGAAATTGAAAATGAATATACCCATGAAATAACAAGTGATGAATCTTGGACCAACGTACAAAGAAAAATTACCGAAAATATTGTCCTTCCAGCAAGCAGCACTCCTACTTCAGCAGGAACAACTGGAGCAGCAGGCAAAACATTAACTATTGATGGCTGTACTTTAGAATTTGAACCCAACACAGGTATTATTGTAGAAGCTGGGAATACTTTAATTATTCGAGGATATAAAAACTACCCAACCGTATTAAGAGGCGAACTAGATGAAAATACTTGTGAAAATCTTAAATGGAATGGAATTACCATACACAAAGGAGCTAATTTAGTGCTAGAAAACATGATAGATGGTACTGACCAAGAAACATGTGAAGAAACGCTTATTTTGGAAGGAGGGGAACTTAAATATTTAGAAAGTGCAGGCACACATACTTGGAATCAAAGCAGTCATCCTTGGGATAATGCAACAGGTAGCGCAACAAATTCCTTGCGGTTTAATGGCGATATAGTTATTCCTGATAATGCCAATATTACCATGAACGACCTACACATTGAATTTGGACCAAACGGACGTATTAGAGTAGAACCTGGGGCTACCCTTAATATTAATGGCTGCACCTTTACAGGCAACCCAACTTGTGGCACAATGTGGCAAGGCATACAAATTTTTAGTGACGAAGATACCGATCCTAGCGATCCTTTAGTAATGGTTGATAGCGGCATACAAAATAATTTAAACATTTCTAATAGCCATATTCGAGATGCTATTATTGGGGTAACCGCCCTTGATTTTGACCTGTTTAGAACAGCCGATATTACAACTGCACTTGCTTCGGCAAGTGAAACAGATTTATTTCAAAATATAACACCTTTTGTAATTGGGCAAATTTGGACCGACCCTACTATTGCCAATACCGCAGGCGGCTCGATTGATATTAGAAATACCACTTTTGAAGCATGTTATCATGGCATTAATTTAAGCTATTACCAACAACAAACTTACCGAATAACAGAAAATACTTTTATTGGAAGCAGTGATTTAAATGCCCCACTATCTGGCTATACTTCTGAATTAGGTGTTGGAGGAATTCAACCAAGAAGATGTTTTGTAGATGCCTGTACGTTTACGAACTTAATATATGGAATGCGTGTAAACGAATCCTCTTATGTGCTAATAAGAGATAATCTAGATTTTGGTAATTGCCAAGTAGGTGTATCTGTACAAGCTGCTGCAAATTACAAAAATTCTATTCAGACAAGTAATTTTAATAATTGTAGAATTGCCATGCAATGTGATGGTTCCAACATACGCATCAACCGAAATAATATAAATACTGACCCAAGCCAAAATTATGATAATTCTTATGTAACAACTGGTATATGCCTACGTGGTACTCGATTTTTAGTTGGTGGAATTATTGATACATGGGCTAATAATATTCAAAACGTAAATTATGGTGCATACCTTATAAATAATGACGAGGAAGGGGGGCTTATTAAACATAATAATTTTGACAACACAAATCTTAGTATTAGGTCAGAAGGTAATAATGAAGGCGTAGATATTAGCTGTAACCAATTTAATCATTATCAAAATGCAATATTTGCTTATGCAAGCATCACGTCCTCATCAAACACCCTAAGCCAACAAGGAGATTGCGCAGGCAATGCTTCATTTGATGACCCTGCTTTTAACTTATTTGATAATGATGATGCAACTTTTGATATTCACTTAGATTCAGGGCAGCCATTTTTTTATGTAGACAAGTTGAGTACTATAAATACTATCAGTTCAAATAATACAGAAATTCTTGATTTTTGTATTAGTTCAGAAGAAATTAATCGTACTACACATTGTAATAATCCTAGCTTTCGATTAGCCAGCGAAATACCTACTATTGATAACACACCGATTAAAAATAAGGAAACAAAAAAACTACTTCGCAAATACGAAGACGAAGAAAACACTACAGATGCCATTCACTTATTAGATGCCGTAGATACAAGAATGACCAAACGTTTAGCTATTGATTTTAACTTACAAGCAGCAGATTATGATAGAACCAATGAACTGCTAAACACACTACCACAAGAGAAGTTAGAAGACCAATATTATAGGTATGTATATAACCTGCTAAAAAACTTAAAAGCAAACGGACAAAACATTAGAGACATTACCGAAGAACAAGTAAACCAATTATTAACAATAGCCGAAAGTAATACGAAAACAGCTTACAAAGCGCAAGCCCTTTTGTATGTAGCAAAAGGTTACGAATTTCCTTTTGAGATACCCAAAATGGAGGGCGGAGATGCTTGGTACACCGTATTTAAAAATGCTACCGATAATAGTGCTACAACTCTTCCTGTAATTGAGTTTAGCCCCAACCCAGCTAAAAATAAGTTGCAAATAAATTATACATTAGCTACAAACGAACAGGCAAACCTTAACTTGTTTGACATTAATGGCCGTTTAATGCACTTTTTAACTGTTAAAGGACAAGGCAAACAAAACATAAGTGTAGCCAACTACCCCGAAGGTTTGTATTTTTATACCCTAGAAAAAGAAGGACGTATTTTACACCGCAACAAACTGTTAATTGTAAAATAATCATTAAATATCTATGCCCTATTTGGCTATAGTAACTATAGCTAAATAGGGCTTTTTAATTCAACATCATGAAAACAGCAAACATTTACCTTATAACATCGCTATTGTTTTTCATAAGTAATAACAATATTTTAGCCCAAAAATATTTCGAAAAACAATACACTTGGGAAGAAAACTTTAACAACAATGGCTATGCAGTATTACAAAAAGAGAATGGTAATTTTATAGTTAGTGGGGCAACAGTAGATACTAATATTATTATACATCCTTTTGTAATGGAACTAGCACAAAATGGAGAGGTTATTTATGTGAATAATTTTTTAGATACATTAGCCAATGTAACAATAAATGATATGCAATCAGCTAATGCAGGAACCTATGCTATTTCAGGTTTTACAAGAAACTTTATAGAAGATATAGCACATTCCTACTTCGCCTTTATAACCGAAGAAGGAGATATTACCGTGATGAATGTAGGAAATCCCACACTAGAAGACAACAGTTTCCGCAGCAATTACAATCCTACAAATAACACTTACACACTAATAGGCGAAATAAACCCAACTGACCCACCTGGATTTTATACCAGCCCCTACCTAATGCACCTAGATGAAAACGGAAACCAATTATGGGATACTATTTATTATCAATTTAATAACAATAGGAATTTATTAGTAGATATACAAGTTTCTCCAGAACAAAATGGTTATTATATATTAGGAACTATTAACAATGGAGGAACACAAGCAGACATTTACTTTTCCAAAATAGATGAACAAGCTAATATTATTTGGGATACCATTTACAATTGGGGAGGACGTGAAGGAGGTCGAAGATTCATTAACACATATACTAACGAATTTCTTGTAACGGCTACGCAAGTAAATGATGATTTTACCTCTTTTATTATGAAAATTGACACCACAGGAGAAATATTATGGAGTAGAGACCAATATTTTTACGATACAGATATTAGCGCACAAAAAGAAACCCCAGATAGTGCTTATGTATTTACTGGATTTGTAAGGGCTTCTGCAATTAATAATGATATGCAAATCCTAAAACTAAACGCCGATGGCGAATTTATGTGGAAACGCCGCTACGGAGGCACTAGCAACGACTATGGCTACGACATCATCGCTACCCAAGACGGTGGCTTCATTGTATGCGGTCGCACCCAAAGCAATACAGATGGCGCAGACCTATACGTAGTCAAAACCAATTGCATGGGCTTACTCACCGAACCAACAGCCAGCTTCATCCACACCACCAACCCAACCAACCCAGATAGCCTCGCCTACACCTTCACCAACACCTCCCAATACACCTACCCCGATAGCATAGACGGCGGCTACTACCTTTGGCAATTTGGCGATAACAGCACCAACTTTATCCAAGAAACAGACAGTACGCTACTAGTACAACACGAGTACGAACAAGCAGGCATTTACACCACCACCCTAACCGCCATTGTTTGCCAAGACACCAGCATTTACCAACAAACAATCTGTGTTGGCATCACCCAGCCCCCACAAGCCAATTTTAATTACGAGCAAACCGCTGGCGAGGTGCAATTTAGCAACACCAGCCAAAACACCTACAACAGCAACAATTTTTGGTGGAGCTTTGGCGATGCAGCCAACACCACCAGCACCGAACAAAATCCCGTTTTTATGTACGAGGAAGATGGCGTTTACGAAGTTAGTTTAAGCCTTGTTGTTTGTAACGATACGAGTATTTTTGTACAAGAGGTAGTAGTGCTTGGCGTAGGGCTAGAACAATTAAATCCTAGTAAAACAATGGTGCAAATAAATCCAAATCCTGCTAGTAAGCAAACCGTTTTGGCTTACCAAATTCCTAGTAGCAAAACCGCTGTTTTTAAATTGTATGATGCTAATGGTAGGGCAGTTTATCAAACTAAATTACAAGGCAATGGCAGTCAAATTTTAAATACGG